>CAIOCH010000594.1 GCA_903856525.1 uncultured bacterium
CCGCGCTTTCCGCGACCAACTGGGCCGCGGGCCAACCCAACGACGGCGGCGGAAACGAGCACTACGGCCAGTTCACGGCGTACTACTTCGGTGAGTTCTGGAACGACATCGCCGAATCGGCCGCCTGGAGCCACGTGCTCGTCGAGTACGGGCCGAAGGGCGCGCCTGAGGCACCGACGCCGCCGTCGAACGACGAAGCCTTCGGCGCGATCGCGCTGCAGCTCAACCAACTCAACACGGTGTCGTTCGTGGGCGCCACGACCTCGTCCGATGCGCTCGGATGCGGGGATCCCCTCTTCTACGACCGTTGGTACAGGTTCACGCCGCCCGCGACCGACAGCTACGACATCGTGGCCTGCGGCAACGGGTTCACGGGCGCTGCCGCGATCTACACCTCCACCGGATCGCTGGTCGCATGCTCCGGCGGCCAGTGCACCCTGACGGCAAGCCTCAGCGGCGGCAGCGCGTACCTGGTGCGCATCGGCTCACCTGACGGCGATTCCGCGGGCAACCCCACGCTCGTCATCTACCCGACGCCCGAGATCGTGAGCCTCGACGCGATCAGCGTGAACCTGGTGGGCGGAACCATTGCGGACGGCGGCGATGGTGGTCGCTGCAACGAGACCGCCACCTTCCCCGCCGGCGCCAACGAGTGGGGCACGCTCCATTGGTCGAACGTCGTGGGGCCGAACGACACAGCCGCCGCAGGCTACGCCGCCGGTGGCAACGGCGATGCGCCGACCGGACTGCGCGACGGATTCGGCGTGGCCACCACCGCCAGCGTGCAGTACACGGTCAACAACACCTGGCGCATCTTCTCGTTTCCCTCGAACGACACCGACCGCATGCGGCGCGGCTACCTCGATACCAACGGCCTCCCCGAGGCGCTGGTGACGGTGCAGAACGTCCCCTACGCGCGCTACGCCGTGGTGATCTACTTCGGCGCCGATGGACCCGACCGAAACGGCAGCGCCATCGTCAATGGTGGCTTGCCTGTCCATTTCAAGACCGACGCCGTGCCCGCCGGCGTGTTCAACCCGCTGGTGGAGGCGACGGCGCCCGATGCGGCGTCGGCCGTCCGCTCGAGTTACGCGGTGTTCCGAGGACAGACGTCGACCACCTGCACGATGCGGTTGGTCGAGAACGGACCCAACCTCGGATTCATGGGCTTCCAGATCATCGAGGAGGCGCTCCCATGTGCCGGCGACCTCGACGGCGACGGCAATGTGAGCGCGCCCGACCTGGCAACGCTCCTGAGCGCCTGGGGCACCGCCGCCGGTGACGTCAATGGCGACGGCACGACGGACGCGCAGGACATCGCCACGCTCCTCGGAGCGTGGGGCAGCTGCCCGTAACCGCGGCGCCCGAGCGAAGACTGGACAGGCAAGACAACGCCGCGCCCAGCCACAGCGGCTTCTCAGCATGGACAGGCAAGGCAAGATCAGCATGGACAGGCAAGGCAAGAATGCAAGGCGAGGACGGCGAGGCGTACAAACTGGACAGGCAAGACAAGCACATCTTGGACAGACAAGACGCCCGCAAGGCGCCCCATTGACGCCCTACTCGCCGTCGCGTCGATACACCCGCCATGGCTGGCTCGAACACCTCTGGCGGTCCCGGAAAGGCCTCGCTCATCCTGCTGGCGCTCCTGAGCGCCCTGCTGCTGCTGCAGGCCTTTGGCGTGCTGCCCGCCGAGGTCAGCGACAACATCACTCGCTGGGCCGCCCTCGGTGGCTTCGGCTTTGGCGCGCTGGTGTTCGGCGCTGGCAGCGCCGCGTTCTGGTGCGCCCTGTGCACGGCGATGGCGGTCATCCTCAACCCCATCTATCCGCTGCCCCTCGGGGAGCTCCTCCACGGCGCCAAGATCCTCGGCGGATGCATCGCCGCAGCTGCGGTGATCCGGAACTGGTGAGGCGCCCATAATCTTCCACAGGCGCCCTCCGACTCCGACTTTGCGGTCTGTATCAAGCAGTCGGTCTGTGAGGCAAAGCCGAGGTCGGACTCTCGACGTTGCACCGAGCTTGACGCGAGGACCCCCTTGCCGAACGCCGAAGTTCTGCTATCTTTCCCGACCCGCAGGTAACTGCGGACAGGCAAATGCG
>CAIOCH010000595.1 GCA_903856525.1 uncultured bacterium
GATGCCCATCGCCTTGCACTGGACGCAGAACGCGTCGAGCGGTCCGCCGAAGCACCACTTGCTCACGGAGTGGTTGATGTTGCCCTTGCGGGCGGCGGGGGTGGCGGCTGCGGTCGCCGACTGCGCCGCGGCCTGCGCGAGGCTGCCCGCGAGCGGGATCGAGGCGGCGGCGGTCACGGACGAGGCGAGGAAGTCGCGGCGTTGCATCGCCGCACTCTAACGGAGGACGGCCTCCACGCGCCACGAGAACTCGCCGATCTCCTGCCCGCCGCGCTTGGCGGTGATCTCGATCGCGCGGTCGTTGCGGTCGTAGCGGCCGGTGAGCGTGATCGAGCCGCCGGTCGCGGAGATCGTGGCGGTGTCGGTGTGACGCGTGCCCAGCGGGTCGATCGACACCGTCGCGGACGACGTGCCCGACTTGAACTTGAAGTCGAAGCCCTTGTTGAAGGGCGCGTCCTTGGCGTCGACGGAGAGGCCCGCTGGTGGAGCCGATGCGAGCGGCGTGAGCGCCGCGGTGGCCGCCGCAGGCTCGATGCGGGCGAGGGCTGCGGGCGCAAGCAGGATGCCGATCGCGGTCAGGGCGAGTAGTCGCGGGTCTTTCACGGTCATTCTCCCTTCGATGAGGTCATGCAGCATGATGCCGCGCGCTGCGGCCGTCGAGACGGAGGATACCTCGCTATATTGAATCCGTGAGTTCCCAGGCGTTGCAGCGCGTCCTATCGTCGGCAGAGGCCGCCAAAACAGTCCTTGCGCGGGTGTTCGCGTCCATTGGCCTCGAGCGGCCGCGCATGAGCGACCTCCGCGAGCGGCTCGGCCTCGACAAGTCGATCGCAAGCCGCGTGGCGCGCGCCGTGCGCATGAGCGAGGTGGGTTCCGCGCTGCGCGAACTTCCGGCAACCGAATCACTCAGCCAGATCGTGGCGAAATGCAAGGAGCTCGGCGCAGGCAAGCGGCTCGTCGCCCAGGCGCAGCGGGCGATCGACGAACTCGACGCGGCGATCGCGGACTTTCCGGGCGACCGAACCGCGCTCGTCACAGCGATCGCTGCGACGGAGTCTGGCCGTGGCTCGACAGGGCGCGCGGCGGTGCCGAAGGTCTCGGAGGCGAAGCTGCGGGCCGCGCGCCGCGGTGCCCACAACGCGTCGCTGTTCGCGCAGGGGATCTGCTGCGAGACCCAGGCGTGCATCAGTATTCTCCTCCCCGGCAACGTCGGTGGCAAGATCGTTGGCAAGGCGGCGCAGGCAGTCGTGATGCGCACGACGGGGCTTCGCCGCCTGCGACCCGGCTACCCGCAGTCCATCCTCTCGATCCGCGGCCGCGACGACACGAATACTGGATTCGACCGCATCACCCTTGAGGGCGACCCTATTCGGGAAGACCCTGGCGTGGCGCTCATCCGCGAGTTCTGCACGGATGTCGCCTCGCAGGTTCGCCTCGAGCGGGTGGGGCGCGTCCATTCGCTGGTGCTCGATCCGCAGTCGCCGCCGCTCGACGAGCCCATGGACTTCGCGTTCGGCTTCGTCAACCTCGACTTCACGGCGCCGCGCGAGACCGAGACGGAGAAGTGGACCGCGACCTCGTACACCGTCTCGCGGGCAACGCGGGTCTTGCTGCGCGAGGTGCTCGTCCATCGCGAGACCTTCGGCGATGTCTCGCCGCTTTCGATTTTCTCGATCGACGCGACGCCGATGGTGCAGCCCGAGCTGAATGGTCCTGACCCGACGGGCCGTGGCCGAGTGGACCAGGGCGACGACATCGTGCCTATGGGCAAGGGCTATCGAAAGCGTGGGAAGGCCGGCGAAGACTTTGCCGTGCCGCTGGGCCTTCGCTCGCTTGAGATGCTTGGGTACGACCCCGACGAATTCGAGCGCTTCCGTCTTGTGGTCGAGTATCCGCTTCCGTTGGTTCGCAGCGAGGTCTGGATTCGCCTCGCTCCGTGACAGGGACGGAGCCATCGCGTTTGCGCACGCGGCCGCCGCCGCCGACGGAGACACGCGCTCCGTCGTGGGATTCACGGATCGGAGCGCGTGGGCAGGATGGCTTGGTTGTCGGCGGCGCGATCAGGGGCTCCAGCGGGTGAGCATGATCGCGAGGTCGGCCGAGTTGACGAGGCCGTCCTGGTTCATGTCGGCCGGACCGCCCGAGCTGCCCCATGCCGAGAGCATGATCGCGATGTCCTGCGAATTCACGAGGCCGTCTCCATTCAGGTCTGCGATGTCGTTCGTGTTCGGGAGCACGATGCGGACGAGGAAGCCCTGCTCGCAGCCTTCGGGGTTGATGCCGCTGCCGACGATGGTGCGGCCGTCGGCGGAGATATCCTGAACAGACTCGAGCCTCCAGCCGTCGAGTTCGGCACCAAGCCCCTGCTCGACAATGAGGTACTCCTTGAGGTCGGTCCACGGCGCATCGCCGATGCGGATCCACGCGATCAGCCCGGGCACGCCGAAGATGAAACGGCTGCCGCCGACGATGCTGCCGTCGGCGTCGCAAGCTTGGCATTCCGAGTTGCTTGGGCCGATGGTTTCCATACCGCCTGCTGCGGTCCATCGGAACGCACGCACACTGGAGGGCGGCGCGAACTCCATGCCCACGGCAACCGATCCGTCGGTCGAGAAGTCCTTCACGAGATTGGACTGATTCTGAGTCGGCGTCAAGTTGATCACGCCCTTCGAGTTGATCACGACTGCCGAACTGGTGTAGTTGGGTCCGCGTGCGAGACCTCCGACGGTGCTCCCATCGCCGCTGATCGTGTTGAAGTAGAAGTAGCCCTCGGGATTCTCGACGCTGCGCGGAAGGATCTCAGGTGCTGCGTCGCCGACCGTCCATCGGAAGAAGTCGAGTTGCTCGACGCCGTAGGTGCCGCGGACGCCCGTGATGGTGTTGCCGTCGGCTGCGCAGCCGAAGACATGGAAGTCGCCGGGGAGAATGCTGGATAGCGATCGGTAGCCGCCATTCGCGGTCCAGCGCCAGTTCTCACCCCAGATGGTCGACCCGTCGGACGAGATGCCGACGACGCCGTACTGCGTTCCGACAGCGAGGAGCGAACCGGTGATCTGCTCGAGGCCTCCTGCCTCCGTCCAGCGGACCGCGAATCGATCGACAGCTCCATCCGTGAAGCCCGGCTCGTAGCCGACGGTGGTCACGACCTGGCCGTCCGCACTGAGGCGGATCATGGAATAGCCGCTGGTTGCGTTGACATAGCAGCCGTTCGGGTTGGCGGCAGGTGTCTTGCCGAGGCCTGGGATGGCGATGAACTTGCCCTCGCCTGCAAGCGCGACTGCGGAGGCGAGGAGTGCGGTCGCGGAGACGGAGTACTGGAGGAGACGAACTGAGGCGGCGGAGTCGCGTTGGATCGGCATGGTGATGATCGGGAGGGGTGGGGCAGTCCGCGCCCGCGGCGCTGTTGGTGGTTGTTCGTAGTCGCGCGAGATCGGATTCTTTCAAAGAACAAGAATCATCGCATTTGGCCCGTTTGGGGTCCCTGGCAAGCTGTTATCAGTCACGGCACGTCGAATCCGCTGATGGATCCTGCCGACTTGGGCACATGCGCTGCAGCCCTGAAGCAACAAGGTGTCTGGCTTGCAGTTCCCCGACCCAGGCATGCAGCGTTTGCTGCAGGACTACGGCGACTCGTCGCCCGTGGGCTTCAGGTGGAATGGGCCTCACGTGGAATGGGCCTCACGGGGAATGGGCCTCACGGGGACCTTCATGGGCGCGAGCCAGCCGAACACCATGTTTGCGGGATGGATGGAGCCGATCGGCGGCCTGCTGTGCTCCCGCCGCACGCAGCTCGTGGGCACGCTCGCGGTGACCCCTGATGGTGAGCGCGCGATGCTGGTGAAGGGCGAGGTGGATGGCGTGCCCATCGAGGCACGCTGCGAGTGGCGCGAGCCCGCCGACTTCACGCTCATGAGCCGCGGATTCCACTGGATCGGCGAGTATCCTCTCAACCGCTGATGCGGTGCATCGACTGCAACTTCGATCTCTCCCACGCCGGCGGACAGTGCCCCGAGTGCGGGCGGGCCTTCGATGCGGCCGATGCGGGCACCTTCATCGGCCCGGCGCATTCGCGGGTCACACGTGCGCTCGCCGGCGCGCCGGGCTGGCCGATGTCGGTGGGCGCGGCCTTCGTGGCGCTTCTGGTGCTGCGCGCCGACTTCAGCCCTTCGGGTACGTTCGGTGCCTCGATCGAGGCGGCAGCGGCGGCGCTGCTGTTCGCATTGGTGTTCGTCGGCCGCGCGCTCGTCGCGCTCTTTGCGCATGAGGCGCTTCCGCGCCGGGCCTCGCCGGCGGGACCGCGGCGGGTCGTGGCGATCGCGCCGATGCGGTGGCTGCTTCCGATCGCGGTCATCGGCGCCGGATACCTGACTGCCGAGATGCGCGTGCCGCGCGCGGTGGCGTTCTGGCTGGATCGGCGGGTGCTCGAGCCTGTCGCGATGGGGCCTCCGGTGGAGCTGGGTGCGTGGGCGACGGTCGACGCGTGGTCGGGGCGGGTCTCGCGCGGCATCGTGCGGCTCGATGCGCTCGTCTGGGCGGCCGCGCCTGATTCGCCTCTGGACAGATTGGGAGATCCAAGCCGCGGAGCGATGCGCCGGCTGGCGTTGGAGCTGCGCGAGCGGTCTCAGACTGGGCATGATGTTCGCGGGATTGTGGACATGCGTCTTCCCCGGCTTGCCGTGTTTCTCGTCGAAGGCACGGGATACGGCGGGTTCACCTGCGCCGCGTGGGCGTATGCGCCGGGCGCGCCGGACGACTTCTTCCTTGGTCACGACTCGTTCACTCGCCAACAGGGGGACTGGTACCGCTCCGATGGCTGGATCGATCCGCGACAGTTGGAGGAGGACCCCGTCGGGGGGACGGGTGTCGGAGCCAATCCCGAGACCGATGGCGGACGCGACGACGGGCCCGCGGCGCGTTGAGGGACGTCAGTCGAGGAAACGCCCGCGGAGCTCCGCGGTCGGAACGAGGCATGCGTCCCGCCGCCCGAACCATGGGTAGCGGTTGCGCGCGACGATGCGGTAGGTCCAGTCGCGCAGCGGCCGAGGCACGATGCGGAGCGCGCGGAGCGTCGACCACGGAAAGGGGAGTCCTGCCGCGATGGCCAGTGCCGCGTCGGAGCGCGCGAATGCGCGGCCGCCGTCGATGACCACGATCGATTCGGGATCGCCCGCGTCGGGCACGGCGATGCCGTGCTGCGCGCAGATCCGCCGAGCTGCCTCGCCCTGGAGCGGCGCAAAGCGGAACCGACCAGCACGGTCACGCTCGATCACAAAGCGCACGACACCGCTGCAGAGACTGCACACGCCATCGAACAGTATCACGGTCGTCTTCATCGGTGCCTGACACGTGCCAATCAGTGCCAGTGAGTGCACGACACGTGCCAGTCACCGGCAGCATAGAAGCCGTTGCGATGAAGCGCGGCGCGAAAAACGGTCTTGGAACGCTCTCGAGGGGTGCTTGGCATGAACCCGACGGTGCCAGTCGGTGCACGACACGTGCCAGTCACCGGCTTGGGTGGACGACTCACGGTTCGGGAGGGCGCGTCATCCACACGTTCGGGTCCGCGCCCAGTCGCGCGCCGATGTCGGCGAGGTCGCGCATCGTCTCCTCCATGAACACGCCCTCGACGGGAGGTCGCCAATCGTCGGGGATGGCGACCCATCGGACCTCGATCGATCCATCGCCCCTCCGCGTCACGGCATCTGCATGCGAGAAGAGATGCCGCAGGGAGGTCATGGTCGAGGCGCGGATCGCCACCTCGACGCTGCGTCCGAGGACGGCCAGCCATCCGCGCTGCACCGTCCTGGGCGGCGACTGAACCTGGTTGTTGAAGATCACCCAGTAGCGCATGCGCAGCCCCTCCTGGTTGGGGAATGCCTGCTTGAACCGGTAGAAGAGCGTCTCCTCATAGGTCGCCGGCGCGCCGTAGAGGATGTTCGAGGTCACGCCGCCGTCGGCGTAGAGCGTGCCGTCGATCTCGCGCGGTGGAAAGACGCCGGGGATACCCGCGCTCGCGAGCATGATGTCGTGGAACCGGTCCAGGCTGCCCGCATCGACGGCCTGCTTCGCCGCGATCGTCAGTTCGAACGGCTGCGCGCGTCCCTGGTCGAGATCCGTGGTGTTCACCAGCAGCAGCCGCCCGCGCGGTCCCTGCTCGGCGATGCGTCGGACGAAATTCGCGTCCATCTCCCGGCGGAGCTCACGCTCGAGCCCGGGGACTTCCGCCAGACTGGCGTTGTCGGGCAGCAGTCCGAGGAGGCCCCGCGCCTTGATCCAGTCGGGCTTTGGATTTCGGTACAGGTTCTCGCACTGCGCGAGGTCCTGCGCCGATCCCAGGAACGCGAACGGCGCGATGAGCGCGCCCGTGCTCACGCCTGACACCATGTCGAACTCCGGCATCGCGCCCGCGTCCGCCCCGGCGCCCACTTCCGTGCGCTCCTTCCACGCGCGCAGGAACGCGGCACCGAACGCGCCATAGTCGCCTCCGCCCGAGAGGACCAGGATGTCGATCGTGCGCTCGTCGCCCGTTTCCC
>CAIOCH010000596.1 GCA_903856525.1 uncultured bacterium
ATCGGCGAGCTCGATGTCGTGGGCGGCGCGACCGTGTCGCTGGTCGACAACTTCGACAACGCGCCGGGCAAGACGGCCGAGGTCGTGTACGCGCGCGGCCTGACCGTGCAGCCGGGCGCAACGCTCATCACGAACGGGATCAAGGTCGTCACGCGCAACGCGCTGATCCAGGGCACGGTCGACGATTTGGCGAACATCTGCGTGGTGCCGGATGTGCCGGACCCCGACGTGAACGGCGACGGCTCCGTGAACGGCATCGACCTGGCGTTCGTGCTGACCTACTGGGGCACCACGGCGCCGATCGCGGACCTCGACGACGACGGCATCGTTGGCGGCGCCGACATGGCGATCGTGCTCAACGGCTGGACGGGTTGACCGTCACCCGTGCACGGGCGATAACGAGGCGGCGCGGCGGCACGCTAGATTGACGGCATGTCCGTGATCCTCGAGCCCACGACGGAGAACATCGCGATGTGCGCGGAGCGGCTGCGCCGCGGCATGTCGGTCGCGTTTCCCACCGAGACGGTGTACGGGCTCGGATGCGATGCATCGAGCGAGGCCGCGGTAGCCGAGGTGTACGCCATGAAGGCGCGGCCGCAGAACAACCCGCTCATCGCGCATGTGACCGATGCGGCGATGGCGAAGAAGCATGTCGTGGGCTGGGATGTCCGTGCGCAGCGGCTCGCGGAGGCGTTCTGGCCGGGGCCGCTGGCGATCGTGCTGCCGAGGCGGCACGACATCTGCGCGCTGTCCGTCGGTGGCCGCGCGAGCGTGGCGGTGCGCGCGCCCGCGCATCCGGTGGCGCAGGCGCTCATCGCGGCGTTCGGCAGGCCGATCTCGGCGCCGAGCGCCAACCGGTCGGGGCGCGTGTCGCCCACGATGGCGGCGCATGTGGCGGAGGAGTTCGCGGCGTTTCCCGAACTGCCCATCCTCGATGGCGGTCCGTGCGAGGTCGGCCTCGAGTCGACGGTGCTCGACCTCTCCCGCGCGCGGCCGATGGTGCTGCGGCCGGGGGCGATCACGCAGAAGGACCTCGAGCCGATCATCGGCCCGGTGGCGGTGCCCGAGATCGGGCACCAGGCGGCGAGCCCGGGCACGAGCGCGCTGCACTACGCGCCTGTCACGCCCACCGAACTGGTGGAGGAGAAGCTGCTCGCGTCGCGTCTGGCGCAGCTGACGGAACCGGCGGCGGTGGTGGCCTTCGCGGGCACCGAGCTGCAGGCGCCGCACGAGTTGTTCGCGCTGCCGCGGCATCCGAGCGCGTACGCGCAGATGCTGTACGCCACGCTGCGACGCGCCGATGCGGCGGGCGCGGCGTTGATCGTGGTGGTCCCGCCGTCCGAGACGGGTGGACTGTGGGACGCGGCGCGCGACCGGCTCAAGCGGGCGGCGGCGAAGCGCCCCGCGGCGCCGCCGAGCCATTGAGCGCGGGAGTCCCCGCTGCGTCGATGTCCCCGCGTGCCTGCTTTCCGCTGAACAGTTACTTCGACTTACCCGAACCCGTCGCCTCGAAGGCGATGCGGTTGGCCTCGAGCGCGGTGCCGCAGGCGCGCTGCAGCGCCGCGATGGCGTTCTGGTAGCCGACGAGCGAGGCGAAGTACGCGTCCTCGGCCGCGGCGAGCCCGTTCTGCAGCTGGAACTTGAGCTGGAGGAACTCGGGCGTGAGCGCCGCGAGGGTCTTCTCGTCGACGAGCAGCGCGCGCAGGTTCTCCGCCTGGGCGAGGCGGTAGGTGCGGTTCTGCTCCACCAGCTGGCGGAACGACACGCAGTCGGTGAGCGCGTTCTTGACCGCGAGCACGGTGCCCTGCACCGCCTGCTCGTAGGCCACGAACGACTGCGAGCGGCGCAGGCGGGCCTGGCGGTACTCGGCCTCGGCGGCGCGGTTGCCGAGCGCCTGGCTGAACTGGAGGCCCGCGGCGTAGTTGACGAAGTCGCCCTCGTTGAGCTCGCTCATCGAGTCGCCGAAGTCGCCCTCGAGGCCAAACCAGGTGACGTTGGTGGCGAGGTCGAGCTGCGGCAGCGTGTTGCTGTCGGCGACGGTCACGCCGATGGAGGCGCTGTCGATCGACACGAGCGCCAGGCGGATAGCCGGGGCGTTGCGGAACGCCTCCTCGAGCGAGGCGCGCAGGTTGGCCTCGAAGGCGGCGTCGCTGGGCACATCGCCCGGCACCACGTCGATCTCGCCGCCGAGCGGGAGGTCGGGGCTGTTGATGACGGCCTTGAGGGCGTTGCCCGCCTCGGACAGTCGGCGGCGCGCCTCGATCACGATCGCCTTGCGCTGCTCGACGGTGGCCACGGCGTTGGCGTACTGCGCGAGGGTCGCGTCGAACTCGCGGCGCTTGGCGAGCACATCGCGCACCTCCTCGCCCACCTGCACCAGCCACTCGGCGCTCACCAGCCGGGCGCGGGCCGACACGAGCGACCAGTAGGCCTGCTGGGTCTGGGTGATGACCTCGATGAGGCGTCCGCGCAGCGCCTCGTTGGCCTGGCGGTCGGCGTTCTCGGCAAGCCGCACCTGGGCGAGGGCGACATCGCTGCCGAAGCCGCGGAGGAGCGGCTGGGTGAGCCCGAGGCTGACCGCGCTCGACCAGGCGGGATCGGGGGTGTAGAGGCCGTCGACCGTGTTGTCGATGCGGTCGGTGCGGCCCTGGACCGAGATCGCGCCGCCCGACTCGAGGGCGCGGCCCACCGAGGCGCCGAAGTTCCAGTTCTTCTGGTTGGTGACGTTGGGGATGACGGTGGTGCCGCCCGAACCCGGGAAGAGGATGCCCACCGACGGCTGGTCGTTGCGCTCGTAGCCGACGCCCGCGCCCACGATCCAGTCGAAGGCCGCCTCGGCGCGGTCGAGGTCGTTCTCGCTGATCGCCTGCTGCAGGCGGGCGGTCTCGGCGTCGAGGTTGTTCCGAACCGCCGACTCGATCGCGGCTTGCAGCGAAAGGACCACGCGCTTGGGCGCCTCGGTGGTGAGGGGGACGGTGCCCGCCACGGTGGAGCCGACCTTGGCGGACTGGGGGCCGATCGCGTTCAGTTCGTCGCGGCGGGCGGAGAGCATGCGGTCGACCGCGGTCTCGGCCGGGCCGACGGCAGGCGCAGGCTGGGTCGGGGTCACCGCCATCTGGCGCGCCTCGCCTCCCTGCACGGCGGCGTCGATGCGCGCCATGAGCTGTTCCTCGCGGTCGATCGTGCCGGGACGGTCGGTGAACGGCGAGCGGCAGCCGAGCGGCAGGCCGCCCGCGATCGAGGCGATGAAGAGGCAGCGGACGGTGGCGGCGCAACGCGGGTGCATGAGGGGGTGGATGGTATCCCCGCGCGGCGGTGCGCGGGGCGGCGGAGGACGCGCGAATTGCCCGTGGAAAGTCGTCGATCGCGCGCCTGACGGAGGGGCGCGGCTTCGCTACGATCCCGCCCATGAACTTCCGTCTTCCGCGACTCGCGTCGACCCGCGCGCTGACCACCTCGGTGCTCGCGTGCGCACCCCTTCTCGTCACTTTCACCTCCTCGCAGTTCGATGCGGCCGCGTGCGCGCAGGCTGCGCCCGCGAATAGCACCGGCAACAAGCCGGCGGCAGCGAAGCCCTCGAGCTTTGCCGCCACCATCACCACCGACGGCACGCTGGTGCGCTCGGCTCCGAATCTGGAGACGGGCTATCCCTTCGGTTCGCTGGCCAAGGGTCAGACCGTGACCGTGGTCGAGACGCAGCCGGGCTGGGTGCGCGTGCGCACCGAAGGCACCAGCTTCGAGGGTTGGGGCGGCTATGTGCCCGCGCTTCCGGGCGTGGCCCTGTCGGCCGACGGCAAGACCATCAAGATCACCGGCACCGCTCCCATCAACGCCCCCAACGGCACGGCGGAGTTCAACCCCGACCGCAGCTGGAAGGCCATCGGCTACCTGACCACGGGCGATGAGCTGCCTGTCCTCGAGACCATCAAGGGCGAGCGCGACACCTTCTACGCGGTGCCGCTCGGCGGCAAGACCTCGGGGTGGATCGCCGACAGCGCGATCACCGCGGTCGATGGCAACGCGCCCAAGACGCCTGAGGCCACCGGCAATGGCGGCGCTGCAACCGGCACCACCACCACCGACAACAACAACACGACCACCGGCACCACCACCCCGACGAACACCGATTCGTCCACGACGACTGGCGCCGACACCGAGGGCGCCGCGAACACCACCGATGGTGGCGCGACGAACGAAACCGGCACCACCACTGGCGGAACGGCCGAGACCACGCCCGTCGCCAAGAAGCCCGTGCCCAAGGCCGTGCCGCCCGCGACGCCGACCGCCGCGCAGCTCGCGCGCGCCAAGTTCAACGAGGTCGAGTCCAAGTGGCAGACCATCTCCAAGAACGAGTGCTCCATGCAGGACCTCGAGGAGATCCGCGAGGGCTTCCTCGCGGTGAACCGCGACCAGACCGCGCTCGCCACCACGCGCAAGAACGCGCTCTCGCGCTCGATCGCCGTGGCGCAGCTCATGGAGCTCCGCACGCTCAAGGCCCGCGCCAACGAGGTGTCGCAGCGCGCGCAGATGCAGAAGCAGGAGGTCGTCGACCTCGAGAAGTGGCTGCTCGCGCGCCAGCAGTACACCGCGATCGGCGTGCTCAACGCCTCGGTGGTGTACGACGGCGAGCGGCTCCCCCGCCTCTACCGCCTGCAGGATCCGGTGAGCGGCCACACCACCGCGTACCTCATGGAGGATCCCGAGCTCAAGCTCTCCTCGATGCTCGGCCTCGTGGTCGGCGTGAAGGGCAACGAGGGCTTCGACGAGAGCCTCCGTCGCACGATCATCACCCCCAAGACGGTGGCCGTGCAGCAGACCTGCACCGAGACCGAGATCGCCACGCCCGCGCAGGTGGGTGGCGGCGCGGGTGAGGACAACGGCTCGAAGTGAGTCGTTCCCCTGCACCGCGACGATGCGGTGCTCGGAAACCGATGACAGTCACCACGGGCCCCGAGCAATCGGGGCCTGTGTCGTTTTCGCAGCCCTTGCTATACTCCCGCGCGTTGGGGCGTTAGCTCAATTGGGAGAGCGATGCCTTTGCAAGGCATAGGTTACCGGTTCGATCCCGGTACGCTCCATTCGCAGACGGCCCGCCGAAAGGTGGGCCGTTTGCACAACCATCTGGTGCCTGGCACGTGCCAGGCACCTCACAGGCACGAACCCGTCACGTCCACGCCACCCACCACGTCCTCGCTCCGGCTGCACATCCCCGTGATCCCCGAGGCTGGCGACTCCATCGCCCACTCCCTGGCCGGTGCCAGGCACGTGTCAGGCACGTGCCAGGCACGTCCACGCCACCCACCATGTCCTCACTCTGGCTGCACATCCCCGTGATCCCCGAGGCCGGCGACTCCATCGCCCTCTCGCGCGACGAGGCGCGGCATGCGTTCGGCGCGCGGCGACTGGGTGCGGGTGACGCTGTCACGCTGTTCGACGGCCAGGGCACGATCGCCGCGGCGCGGCTCACCGATGGGCGCACCCGCTCGGGCGATGTGCTCGTCGAGGTCGCGTCGCGCGCCACCGCCGCGCCGCTCGCGCCCGAGGTGACGGTGGCGTTCGCGGTGCCCAAGGGCGACCGGTTGTCGGCGCTCCTCGACGGCTGCACCCAGGCGGGCGTCTCGCGACTGCTGCCCGTGGCCTGCGCGCGCAGCGTGGTCGACGCCGACAAGCTCGACCGAGGCGAGCGCTGGCAGCGCATCCTCGCGGAGGCGACCAAGGTGGCCAAGCGGCCGTGGATGCCCGAGCTCGTGGCGGGTGGCGACATCCTCGATGTCGCCCGCGGCGAGCGCGCGCGCGGTGCGGCGATCGCGGTGGCGCACACGGCAGACGCCGGCGACCTCCGCGCGTGGAGCGCAGCCTGCGCGCCCGCGCAGCCGCGGACCGTGTTCATCGGCCCCGAAGGCGGCTTCGAGGACTCGGAGATCGCCGCACTGCACGCGCTCGGCGCGGCCAGCGTGTCGCTCGGCCCCTGCGTGATGCGCGTGGAGATCGCGGCCATCGCGGCGGCTGTGCTGCTGCGGGCGTGACGCGACTCACGCGACCGCGGACACCTCGCACAGCACTCCATCCACCAACCGCGCCCGGCGCGTGGCCACGCGCTCCGCGAAGCCGAGGTCGTGGGTGACGACCACGATCGCCATCCCCGCGGCGCTGAGCTCACGCAGCGTCCGCTCGACTTCCGCCGTCGCAGTCGCGTCGAGCGCGCTCGTCGGCTCGTCGAGGAGAAGCACCTCTGGCTCGAGCGCCAGTGCGCGCGCGATGGCCACGCGCTGCTGCTGGCCGCCGGAGAGTTCGTGCGGCATCGCATCGTGCCGGTCGATCGACACGCGCTCGAGTGCGGCGCGGGCGCGGCGCGCCGACTCCTCCGCCGCGAGCCCGCGCACCACGCGGAGCGCGAGCTCCACGTTGCGCACGACCGACAGGTGCGGGAAGAGCCCGCCCTGCTGCAGCACGAGACCGGCGCGGGCGCAGCGGATCTCGCCGCGATCGGGCGCGTCCAGTCCGGCGATGACGCGCAGGAGCGTCGAC
>CAIOCH010000597.1 GCA_903856525.1 uncultured bacterium
GCCACGAGGCCCGCTCGGCGCGTTTGCCGATGACTCCGCCGTGGTCGGCGGGGGTGGAGGGCGGGGGCGGGCGGGACATGGGAGGCTAGTGTAGATCGGCAGTTCTCGCCTGCCTGTGCAGTCGCTTGGTGCGAATCTAGTCGGTTCCTCGCGCGCGCGTGCGCGCACACGCGCGAGGAGCTTGGTCTAAGGTACTGTCGCGTAGCTGTTTATGGCTGAGAATTCGGGCGTGGCCGACCGAGTTGGGGCCTTGGTGCATGGGACACGCGTACAGCTCGCTGATCAACCTTCTGTTCATCGTTGGACCTGCGTTGTGGCTGTTCACCATCGGCCACAAGAAGCTCGAGCGCTGGGGGAAGATCAAGGACCCTGGGTGCGTGGTGTGGCTAGTGGGGATGTTGTGGATGTGGTGGGCGAGCGTGTATGTGGACTCGATTTGATACTGGCCCAGATCAGTGTGCACGAAATTCGAGGCCGGCGACGGTTCCCTGGGGCTGCACAGCGCACTTGGGGCCGGCCAGAGGGGCGGTAGGGGCTTTGGGAGCTCGCCCGAACGCTCGGAGACATCACCCAGCCCGCGGGCCGGGCGAGTCCTGCGCAGCTCGCGCTGCAAAAAAAACGTATCCGGTCGCCCCGCCCGTGATCACAACGCCGCCAAGCGGGGGCGAGCCAGGATCAGGCTCCAACTTCGTGCACACTCAGTTGGGCCAGTATCGAATTCACTCCCCCGGTCGCGGGAAGTGCGCGCTGAACCCCAACGGCTCACTCCGCGCCCCCTCGAACGCATGCCGCGAAGGCACCACCGCGATCCCCGACTCCGTCACATGGAACCGCGCCCGCTCGCGCGGGTTTGACCCGTCGATCGTCTCGCCCATCGGGACCTCGGTCCACTTGTCCAGGATCGCCCGGCGCACCACGGCGCCGGCCTTGACCGTCACGCCGCCGAGGAGGATCGAGTCCTCGACGACGGCGCCGGGCTCGATCGTCACGCGGTTGGCCAGGATCGAGCGGCGGACGACGGCTTTCTCCACCACCACGCCGGCGCACAGGATCGAGTCGGCGAGCTCGCAGCCGTGGATGGCGCGCGCCGGCGGGTCGGCGTGCCAGAGGGAGTAGATCGGCCAGCGCCGGTCATAGAGGTCGAAGCGCGGGGTCGGGCCGATGAGGTCCATGTTGGCTTCGAAGTAGGCATCGAGCGTGCCCACATCGCGCCAGTAGGGTTCGCCGCCGCCGGCGTCGACGAAGTGGTGCGCGTAGACGGGCGCCTCGCGGAACATAGCGGGGATGACGTCCTTGCCGAAATCGTGCGAGCTCTTCGCGCCCAAGTCGGCATCGGCGCGCAGGCGGCGAGCGAGCTCCTTGGCGTCGAAGATGTAGATGCCCATCGAGCCGAGGCAGCGTCCCGGCTTGCCCGGGAGCTCGGCGCCGGTCTTGGGCTTTTCCTCGAAGCTGATGACGCGGTCGTTGATGTCGACGCCAAGGATCCCGAAGCGGCGCGCTTCGGCGGCGGGAATCTCGACC
>CAIOCH010000598.1 GCA_903856525.1 uncultured bacterium
CAGCGGCCACGGTGAAGGTGTCGTTGTCGGCGTCGGCGTAGAAGTCGGTCTTGCTCGACTCAAGCGCGCCCGCATCGGCGTTGTCAGCGAGGTTGTTGCAGTTCTCGTCGACGTTGCCTGCATCGCAGATCTCGGTCGCGGCGGGATTGATGGCTGCATCGGCATCGTTGCAGTCGATGGCGGCCGACACGGCCACGCGATGGCCGGCGGGCAGGTCGCAGAAGCGGGCCGCTGCGGCGAGGGTGTAGGTGTCGTTGTCGGCGTCGGCGTAGAAGTCGGACTTGGTCGAAGCCAGCGCGCCGGCATCGGCGTTGTCGGCGAGGTTGTTGCAGTTCTCGTCGACGTTGCCCGCGTCGCAGATTTCGGTCGCGGCGGGGTTGATGGCGGCATCGGCGTCGTTGCAGTCGATGCTGGCTGACACGGCGGCGCGGAAGCCCGCGGTCAGGTCGCAGAATTGCGAGGCGCGGACCACGGTGAAGGTGTCGTTGTCGGCGTCGGCGTAGAAGTCGCTCTTGGTCGAGGCGAGCGCGCCCGCGTCGGCGTTGTCGGCGAGGTTATTGCAGTTCTCGTCGACGTTGCCCGCGTCGCAGATTTCGGTCGCGGCGGGGTTGATGGCGGCGTTGGCGTCGTTGCAGTCGATGGCGGCCGACACGGCCACGCGGTGGCCTGCGGGCAGATCGCAGAACCGCGACGCAGCAGCCACGGTGTAGGTGTCGTTGTCGCTGTCCGCGTAGAAGTCGCTCTTGGTCGAGGCAAGTGCGCCCGCGTCGGCGTTGTCGGCGAGGCTGTTGCAGTTCTCGTCGACATTGCCCGCGTCGCAGACTTCCGTTGCGCCAGGATTGATCGCGTTGTTGCCGTCGTTGCAGTCGGTGTTCGTCGCAACGCCGCAGGCCACCGCGGCGCCGGCACCGAAGCCGTCGCCGTCGCCGTCGACGTACAGCCGTGCGTTGTCGTTGCAGTCACTCGAGTTCGTCACGTAGCCGGCGGGCGCGGTGAACTGGCAGGCCCCCGTGGTGTTGGTCGCGGAGCCGAACCCGTCCTGGTCGACATCGGCGAAGTACACGATGCGGGTGATCAGGCCGGAATTGGTCGGGCACTCGTCGTTGCAGTCGAGCGCGCCGTCACCGTCGGTGTCGATGTCGGGCGAGCCGCAGCCGCAGATGCCGGGGCTCGACTTGGCGGGATCGCTCGGGCACTCGTCGTAGATGGCAACCGAGAACAGCGAACCCGCGGCGATCTGCGCCATCGATCCGCCGTTGGTGGGCACGTTGGTCTGGCCTTCGCTGGAGCGGCCCCACGCGACGATCGTTCCGTTGGCGCGAAGCGCGAGCGAGTGCTCGCCACCGGCGGCGATGTCGATCACGTTGCTGAGGCCGGCGGGAACCGCCGTCTGCTGCAGGTTGTTGCGACCCCACGCCACGACGGTTCCGTCGCTGCGGAGCGCGAGGGTGTGGTTGGAGACGGCGCTGGCCGAGATGTCGGTCACGCCGGAGAGACCTGCGGGCACCGCCGTCTGCTGGAAGGTGTTGCCGCCCCACGCCGCGACCGTGCCGTTCGAGCGGCGCGCCACGCTGTGGGTGTTGCCTGCCGTCACCTGCACCACGCCGGTCAGGCCGGCGGGAATGGTGGTCTGGCCGCTGGTGCCGAGACCCCAGCCAAAGACCGAGCCAGTTGAGAGCGCCGCAAGCGAGTGGGCGCTGCCCGCGGCGATGTCGACCGCGTTGATGAGCGATGCGCCGCCGCTGGAGCGTCCGTTGGTGTCGCTTCCCCAGCCCGCCACGGAGCCGTTCGAACGAAGTGCGAGCGAGTGCGTGCTTCCTGCCGCGATCGCCACAACGGTCCCCAGACCGCTGGGAACCGACGCCTGCTGCTGCGTGTTGTCGCCCCACGCGACCACCACGCCGTCGTCGCGCAGTGCCAGCGCGTGACGCTGGCCCGCGGTCACACGGGTCGGCACGCCCACGGTCGGAGCGACCTCGAGCTCGCCCGCCTGGGCGAAGCCCCACGCCGCCACGCGCGACATGCGCACGGAGATCGAGCCGGGCAGATTCGCGCCGCCGACATCGGGGTTTTCCACCTTGCCCACGCGCACGAGATACGTGGAGCCGGCGGTGACCTGGAAGTTGGCGATGCGCGCCGAGGTCGCCGAGCACCCCGACGGGCTCGGATTGCTGCCGAAGTAGTCGCCGCTGCAGGCGACCTGCACGAGCGCGCCGCACTCGCCCGCGTACAACGCGATCGAGGTGTCGGCGCCACTGAACTGATCGGGGTAGCAGGTGTCGAAGGTCGCAAGGCCCGTGTAGGGCGCCACGAAGCGGAACCACAGGTCGGGCGTGTTGTTGTTCCACAGGAACGTCCCATCGGCGCACTGCGCGTCGGACGGGATGTTGGCACTCGGGGTGGGGAAGTTCGGCGTGAAGCTGAAGGACTGGGGCACGCGGTCTGAGAGAACCGCCGCCGAGCCGCACTCATCCTGTGCCTGCGCCACGCGCATCGCACCCAGGGTGGCGATGAACGCCGCGCCAAGGACAACGGTGCTCAGGCCAGTGAACGAGGCAGACTTCTTCGCGTTCTTCATATCGTTATCCCCATTTGCGCCGATGTGACGACTCGCCAAAAAGCAATGACGGCGCGGTCAGAATGTGACCCGCAGTAGGGAGGATGCGAGGAAAACCCGCCTCGGGACACGCACTTCGGACTGTGCGTAAGTCACAGCGGCCCCGCGAGGGTTCTTTGAGGGGCTATTCTCGGCCCTGATCCGTAAATGACTGATGTCAATACACTTACGGAATCAGACCATCGGAGCCTGGCGCGCGATGTTTGCGCGGTCGATGCAGACTTACGTCACAATCGCTCGACCAAGGAACTCCTCCGCCGTACCCGCCAGCATGCGGCTTCGCTCCTCCGCCGTCAGGCCCTCCATGCCGCGGATGAGCGTGCCCGCCACCCGCTCGCCCAGCGGGAACGGGTAGTCGCTTCCGAGCGCCAGCCGCTCGGCGCCAACGGCCGATATCAGGAACCTCAACGCCGCCTCGTCGTGCACGAGCGTGTCGAAGTAGAACCGCCGCAGCTGCTCCCGCGGATCGACCGCGCAGTCGACTGCACACAGGTCCGGCCGCTCGCGAAATCCATGGGCGATGCGCCCGATCGTGAACGCCAGACTGCCGCCGCCGTGCGCCAGGCACACCTTCAGGTCCGGCAGCCGCGCGAGCACGCCGCCGAACATGAGCGAGCACGCCGCCCGCGCCGTCTCGGCGGGCATTCCCACCAGCCATGGCAACCAGTACTTGGGCGTGCTTGCCTGTCCCA
>CAIOCH010000599.1 GCA_903856525.1 uncultured bacterium
GAGCCCTCCCGGATCGAGTGTCCGCGCTGCGGGCACCAACTCGGCGTCATCGCGCTCGAGGCGGAACGCCGTGGCGAGACGCTCGGGAACTGCAGCGAATGCGGCCTCGCGGTGGAATGGGCGGTGCTCCGGAGGTCTGGCGACGATCCGCGGTGGTTCGCCGAGTCGCGCACGGTGTCTTGGCAGCCGCGACGTCGAATCGTCCGCGCGGCCGCGACGCTCGCGATGTGCGCGCGGCCGTTCCGCTTCTGGTCGCGGGTGAACATGACGATCCCGACCGATCGGCGCGGGATCGCGTTCTTCCTGCTCGCGATCGCACTCACGACGCACCTGCTGCTCGCGGCGCGGAACATCCACACGCTGGCCACCGCCGGCGGCGGCTGGGTGCCGACCACCACAGCGGGCGGTCCGACCTGGTCGACCACCGGCTCCCGCAATCCCCTCGACTACCTGGCCGCCCTCGTCGTCCCGCTCAGCAGCGTGTCGGTCACCGATGTCGCGATGCGCATCAAGCTGTTCGATGCGCAGCGCGGGAAGCAGCCGTCCGGCGTGGTCGAGCAATCGACCCGCATCGCCATCGCCATCCTCGAGGAGCCCGGTCTCTGGCCGCCTGCGTGGTCGCGGCAAGCGACGCGAGTCTCGGATGTCCCGGGTCAGCAGACGCAGCTGCGCATCCGCAACGCGGCGATCCTCACGCAAGCCGCGCTCGCGCGGCTCGCGCTCGCCGCGGCCGTGCCTCTGCTGGCGCCGTTCGCGATCCTGCTCCTCCCGATCTCGATGCGGCGGGCGCGCATCCAGCCGCGGCACCTCGCGCGCTGTGTCGTCTACTCGGCCGCGCTCGTGATCCCGCTCGCGGCGCTGTACTTCCTCACGCCCGACGGACTCGGGACCGCGAGGGACTTCCGAGTACAGCGGCTCCTCACCGCGCACAACATGCTCCTCTGCGCCATTCCGCTCACGCTTCTCTGGAACTGGGCGTTCGCGCGGAACTACCTGCGGCTCGAGCATCCGGCCGCGGTCGCCGCATCGAACACCGCGCTCGCCACGCTCGCGTCGCTCATCGCGACCTTTGCCGTCTTCGGCTGGCTCTGAACGCCCTCCGGCCAGTGCTCGCACCGCAGGGGCGCGCGCAACGCATCGCCGACGAACGCCTCGGCCAGCCCGAGCGCCAGGTGCGCCTTCGGCGAATCCGAGACGACCAGCGCGAAACCCGTGACGACGAAAAGACCGATGATGAGGGTGGAGGCCGTGCGAATGGCCACCTGCTGACGACACGCGGACGGATGGACGGACGCGGATTGAACCGAAGACACCGGGATGTTCCCGCAAGCATGGACACCACCCCTCCACCTCCCGCAGTGATGCCGCAGCCGGCCAGGATCGAGTGCCCGCGCTGCGGGTTCACGCTCGATGGTGCGCGGGATGCGTCGCGCGCGCGCGGCGAGTCCACGGGCATCTGCAGCGAATGCGGCCTTGCGGTCGAATGGCGCGGGCTCGAGGACGCGAGCGGCGACCCCGCGTGGTTCGTCGAGGCGCGGCTCAAGTCGCGCGGCGTGCTGCGGCGCGTCGCGGGCACGCTGCTGCGCCTGCCGTGGCCGTGGGGCTTCTGGTCGCAGGTCTCGATGCGCATTCCGCTCTCGTGGCGGGGCATCGCCGTGTTCCTGCTGGCGTTGGCCTGCATCGCGCACGCCGTCGCGGCGGTCGGCCGCATCGAGCGCAACCGTCCGCGCTGGGGAGCATGGAAGCCGGGCGCCGCCGACCACATCGTCGCGGTGTTCACGCCGCTCAACCGCTACTACGGGCGCTCGATCGTGGCGAGCGGCGACATTCCCACGCCGAGCACCTCCGGCACCGAGCGCGTGCGCCGCATCGCGCATGCGTTCCTGTTCAGCGTCGACTTCGCGGGGATCGTGCCCGCGCCGGCGCGCACGGCCACGGGAACCGCGCCGCGCGGCGGGCTCTATCCGTTCGCGCCGCAACTGGTCGATCCCGTGACCACCGCCCGCATGTCGACGGCCATGCTGGTGCCGCTGCTGGCTCCCGCGGGACTGCTGCTCCTGCCGATCTCGCTGCGCCGCGCGCGGGTGCGCATGCGTCACATCGTGCGCGTCGCGCTCTACTCGCTCGCGCTGCTGCTGCCCATCCTCGCGCTCGCCATCTACGCCACCGTCGACAACTGGTTCCTCTACATCGGCACGCAGGACTTCATCGGCCGCATGCGACCGCATGTCATCACCATCGTCGCTGCGGCGCTCACGCTGCCGTGGATGGCGGCGGTCGTGTCGCGCTATCTGCGGCTGCCGCGCGGGTGGCTCGTTGCCGGAGCGTGCACGGCGGTCGCCACGCTGCTGTCGCTCGCGGTGTCAGCGGCCCAGTTCGACAGGCTCTGACCCGCCGCGCCCTGATGCTCCATGGGCGTTCCGCAGATGCGCGCGCAGCGCGTCGCCGCCAAAGTTGCGCGCGGGATCGCTCCACACGCAGTGGACGTGCGACGCATCGGCGTTGGTCGAGTCGTACTCGATGGTGAAGCACGGGCTCGCGAGGCGGTAGTAGTGCGGCTTCGAGAGATCCGTCTCGCCGACGAATGCGAACACGAGGTCGCCCGCGTGCTTCGTGCGCCACTCGTGCAACTGGGCATCCGCGACCCCGTCATCGAGCAGCGACGCATGCGTCGCGAGCAGCCTGTCGACGAGCGCCTGCTGCGCGTCGCTCATCGCGGAGCGCGCGACGCCCTTCGGCTCGGGTGGCTTCGCATCGGCGCCGATCGCCCAGAGCACGTCCGCGGGCGGCTTGTCCATGATCCGCGCGGCTCCACGCTGCGCCTCATCGAACGAGCGCGCCAGCTCGAAGGCGACCTCGACTGCGGCGCCAAGGGGACGCTTGCCCGCCTCGGGACCACTCGGAACGGCCGCTGGAAACGAACCCGTGAACATCGGCGTCGCCGTCAGCGCGCCATCGGCGAACGCGGCGTGGACGACGAAGTGATGGCCCTCGATCTCGAACGCCCAGGCGGGGTCCGTGGGCGCACCGAAGAAGTGCACCGCGTAGAGATCGTCACCGTACGTTGGCGGCGCGACGCCTGCAGCCTTCTCGTTGGCCGCGTTGATCGCCTCGATCTCGCGGATCAGCCGCCACTGCTCGCGTCCCGCGGGTGAGAGGAGCGTGTCGACGAGCGCCAGC
>CAIOCH010000600.1 GCA_903856525.1 uncultured bacterium
CTCATCCTCAACACCCTCGCCGAGGAGAAGCTCGACTTCCTCGCCGGCGTGACCGAGCACGAGGCCGCGCTCCTCAAGATCTACGGCCGTCTGCGTCCGGGCAACCCGCCGCAGATCGACAAGGCGAAGGCGCTGTTCCAGGAGAAGTTCTTCGACGAGAACCGCTACCGCCTCGGCCGCGTCGGCCGCTTCCGCATCAACCGCAAGTTCGAGCATGACGCCGTGTACTGCGTGGGCGGCAAGCTCGGCAACGTGCCCGAGGAGAAGGTCCAGCACATCCGCGCCGAGGACTTCCTCGCGGTCATCCGCTACATGCTCGACCTGCGCGCCAAGCGCAACAAGGCGCATGTCGACGACATCGACCACCTCGGCAACCGCCGCCTCCGCACGCTCGACGAGCTCGCGACCGAGGAGATGCGCAAGGGCTTCCTCAAGCTCCGCCGCACCGTCCAGGAGCGCATGTCGACCCGCGAGCCAGGCGACCTCGCCAAGATCGCCGACCTCGTGAACTCGAAGTCGATCTCGAGCGCGATCGAGTTCTTCTTCGGCCGCAGCGAGCTGTCGCAGGTCGTCGACCAGACCAATCCGCTCTCGATGCTGGTGCACGAGCGCCGTCTCTCGGCCCTCGGCCCGGGCGGTCTCAACCGCAAGCGTGCCGGCTTCGAGGTGCGCGACGTGCACATCTCGCACTACGGCCGCATCTGCCCGATCGAGACTCCTGAAGGCACGAACATCGGCCTGATCGCCAGCCTCGGCATCTACTCGGCGATCGACGACTACGGATTCCTCCAGACCCCCTACCGCAAGGTCAAGGGCGGCAAGGTCTCGTCGGAGTCGGAGCTGCTCCGCGCCGACGAGGAGCTCACCAAGGTGCTCGCCACCTCGGACGTGCTCAAGGGAAGCAGCAAGGAGCTGCAGGGCATCGTGCTCGCCCGCAAGGACGGCGACCTCGTCGAGGTCCCCGCCGCCGAGGTCGAGTACGTCGACGTGAGCCCGAAGCAGATCGTCGGTGTGTCCGCATCGCTCATCCCGTTCCTCGAGCACGACGACGCCAACCGCGCCCTCATGGGTTCGAACATGCAGCGCCAGGCGGTGCCTCTGGTCAAGACCGACGCGGCGTGCATCGCCACGGGCATGGAGAGGGCCGTCGGCCAGCACTCGGGCATGATCGTGACCGCCAGCCGTGGCGGCACCGTGACCTTCGTCGACAGCGAGCGCATCATCATCGACAACGCCGATGAGTACGTGCTCCGCAAGTTCGTCGGACTCAACGAACGCACCTGCCAGAACCAGAAGCCGGTGGTCAAGCTCGGCCAGAAGGTGAAGGACGGCCAGATCCTCGCCGACGGCGCCAGCACGAGGATGGGTGAGCTCTCGATCGGCAAGAACGTGCTCGTCGCGTTCAACACCTTCGACGGCTACAACTTCGAGGACGCCATCGTCATCAACCAGCGTCTCCTCAAGGACGACACCTTCACCTCGATCCACATCGAGAGCTTCGAGGTCGAGATCCGCGAGACCAAGCTCGGGCGCGAGGAGTTCACCCGCGACATCCCGAACGTGAGCGAGCGCGCACTGCGCAACCTCGATGAGAACGGCGTGATCGCCATCGGCGCCCGCGTCGGTCCCGGCGACATCCTCGTCGGCAAGGTCTCGCCGAAGTCGAAGAGCGAGCTCTCCCCCGAGGAGAAGCTGCTGCACGCGATCTTCGGCCGCGCAGGCGAGGACGTGAAGAACGACTCGCTCGAGGTGCCCGCGGGCACCGAGGGCGTCGTGATCGGAGCCAAGCGATTCAGCCGCCGCATGCACCTCAGCGACGAGCAGAAGAAGCAGCTCAAGAAGGACATGGCCGACTACGAGGCCATGATGGACGGCAAGCGCATCGACCTCTTCAAGAAGATGGTCGGCGAGATCAACCGCATCCTCGGCACCGAGATGGTCGATCCCTCGACCCGCCAGAAGGTGGGCGCGAGCGACATCCCCGAGGTCATCATCGAGCAGATCGACAACTTCAACGAGAAGTGGATGAAGGGCTCGGCTGAGGCGCGGGAGCAGGCGAAGGTCGTGCAGGGCCAGTTCTGGCCGCGCATCCAGGCGACCAGCGCCGAGAAGGCGCGCAAGCTCGATCACATGAAGCGC
>CAIOCH010000601.1 GCA_903856525.1 uncultured bacterium
GACCATGCCAATGACCGAGCCCATCCTCACCAAGCGCATCCCCACCCACCCGTGGGGCGACCCGAAGACCCGCAAGACGGTCGGTGTCGATGAGTTCATCGCCACCGGCGGCTACACGGCCCTCGGCAAGGCGCTCGAGATGCAGCCGGCCGATGTCGTGAACCTGATCAAGGACGCGAACCTGCGCGGCCGCGGCGGCGCGGGCTTCTCCTGCGGCCTCAAGTGGTCGTTCCTTCCGCCTCCCGACGGTGGCCGCCGCTACCTCTGCATCAACTGCGACGAGGCCGAGCCGGGCACCTTCAAGGACCGCCTGCTGTGCGACTACGACCCGCACATCATCATGGAAGGCATCGCGATCGCGTGCCACGCCTGCCAGCTCGACACCGCGTACTTCTTCATCCGCGGCGAGTACCACCACCAGGCCAAGATCGTCGAGAAGGCGATCCAGGAGGCCTACGCGAAGGGCATCTTCGGCAAGCAGGGGCTGCTGAACGGCAAGTCCAGGTTCGCCGTCGACTGCTACCTGCACCGCGGCGCGGGCGCCTACATCTGCGGCGAGGAGACCGGTCTGCTCGAGGCGATCGAGGGTCGCCGCGGCTGGCCGCGCCTCAAGCCGCCGTTCCCCGCGGTCAAGGGCCTCTTCGGCCGCCCGACCATCATCAACAACGTCGAGACCCTCGCCGCCGTGAGCCCGATCGTCGATCGCGGCCTCTCGTGGTGGAAGGGCCTCGGCTGCGAGAGCACCATCGGCGGCGCGCCGAGCTACGGCATGAAGCTCATGGGCGTCTCGGGCCATGTGAACCGCCCGGGTGTGTTCGAGTGCGACCTCGGCATCCCGCTCAAGGACCTCGTCGAGAAGCACTGCCTCGGCATGCGCGGCGGCAAGAAGTTCAAGGGCGCGATCGCCGGCGGCGTCTCGATGGGCATCCTCGGCCCCGACCAGTTCGACGCGCCGATGGACTTCGACATCGGCCGCCGCTGCGACGTGATGGGACTCGGCACCGCCTGCCCGACGATCTTCGACGAGGACACCGACATGGTGGCCGTCGCCCGCAACATCGCGCGCTTCTTCAAGAACGAGTCGTGCGGCCAGTGCACGCCGTGCCGCGAGGGCGCAGGCTGGATCTACAAGCTCATCACCCGCATCGAGCGCGGCGACGCGACCACGAAGGATCTCGACCTTCTCCTCGAGATCGCGGGCTCGATGGGCATCATGCCGGGCACGACCATCTGCGGCCTCTCCGACGGCAACAACTGGGCGATCCGCACGATCGTCAACAAGTACCGCGCCGAGTTCGAGGCGCGCGTGAAGCCGCACTTCGTCGCCGTCAGCACGATTCCGCTGACGGTCACACGTTGAGCATCGCCGCACCGAGCGTCACCTTCCACGCCGGCGAGGGCTGCCCGCCCTCGCTCGACCGCTCGCGCCTCGCGCGCGAGTTCGTCTCGCTGCTCGCGCATTTCCCAAAGCCCGTCGCCCGCATCGACGTGCAGCTCGTGGGTGACGCCGCGATGTCCGCCGCCCACAAGCGCTTCATGGACATCGATGGCACGACCGACGTGATGAGCTTTCCCGCGCATGACGAGCCCGGGGGCCCGGGGAGGGACGACGGTGTGGTCGGCCCCGTGGAGGCGGATCTGATCCTGTGCGTGGACTACGCCGCCCGCGAGGCATCCGAGCGAGGGCATCCGACCGAGCGCGAGATCCTGCTCTACGCGGTGCATGGAACCCTGCACGCCTGCGGATTCCGCGACGACACGGAGGAGGGCTTTCGGGCCATCCACGCCGAGGAGGACCGCATCCTGGCGGCAGGGGGCGTTGGCCCCGTGTACGCTGTCCCCACCCGCGACGAGCGGCAGGACTCACGGCCGTGACGCCCTACCTCATCTTCGCCATCTCCCTGACGGTCGCCGCGACGAGTTACTTCTCGGCGCTCAACCTCGCCATGGTGCAGGCCAGCCGGTCCGGCCTCGAGAACGAAC
>CAIOCH010000602.1 GCA_903856525.1 uncultured bacterium
CCGAGCGGCTGACGATGCCGACCGACTTGCCGGTCGACGCGTCCTTGCGGTGCGTGTTGATGTAGCCCGGCATGATGCCGATCTTGCAGCCGCCCTCGAACTTGGCCGACGGGCCCTCGCCCGAGATGCGCTTGCCGGGGGTGATGATGCCCGGGCAGTTCGGCCCGATCAGGGTCGAGTGCGGGTAGGCCTTGAGCGCCTCCTTGACGCGCACCATGTCGAGCACGGGCACGCCCTCGGTGATGGCGCAGATCACGCGGATGCCCGCATCGGCCGCCTCGAGGATCGCGTCGGCCGCGCCCGCGGGGGGCACGAAGATCATGGTCGCATCGGCGCCGGTGGCCTTCACCGCCTGGAGCACGGTGTCGAAGATCGGAAGTCCGTTCGGGTCCTTGAGCCCGCCCTTGCCGGGCGTGACGCCGCCGACCATGCGGGTGCCGTACTCGAAGCAGCCCTTGGTGTGCGAGGCGCCCGCGCTGCCGGTGATGCCCTGGCAGATGACTTTCGTGTTTCCGTCGACAAGGATGGCCATAGGGGGGGAGAGGATACACGGTCGCGGGAGGTGGCGGCGGGCCCCCTACGGCGCCAGTTCGGGCACTCCGTGCTCGAACGACTCGCGCGTGATGAAGACGGCCTCGGCTGCGTGCGGGTGCGCCCTGTGAAACGCGTCGAGCGCACGCCGGTGGCGGTCCGTGGGGGCCTCCCACGACACCTGGACCGGCACCGCCTTGCCCGCGCGCTCGACCACGAAGTCGACCTCGCCCGCCCCCGAGCCCTCGCCGCGCCAGAAGTGCACCGTGCGGAAGCGTCGGCGAAGCAGCAGATACGCCGCGCATTCGAGCTGCTTGCCACGGTCCTCGCCCGTCGTGGTGACGACCGCGCGCCGCAGCCCGGTGTCGACCGGATAGAACTTGCGGTTGCGCGCAAGCTGCCGGCGCGCCGAATAGGCGAAGTAGGTCGCGCCGAGCACGAGGTAGGCGCTCTCGGCGGCATCGATGTAGGTGCCCGCAGTGTCGGGCGACAGGCCGAGCGCGGTCGCAAGCCGACGCGTGCTCGTCTCCGAGCCCGCCGACTCGAGCAGCATCTGCACGACCTTGCGGAGCGGCTGTGCCGAACGCGCGGCGACACGCTCGCGGATGTCGCGCTCGACGATGTCGTTGAAGTAGCTGCGCAGGATCATGTCGCGATCCGGCGACTTGATCACCGCGGGAAACCCGCCGCACTCGAGGAACTCCGCCAGCGTCGCCTTGGGCCGTGCCGCGCGGAACTCCTGGAAATCGAAGGGAAACAGCTCGACCGTGTGGTGGCGCCCCGTGAGGGTCGACCCGACCTCACCCGACAGGAGGTGCGCGTTCGAGCCTGTGACCACGAAGCGCCGGCCCTTCGGTCGGTCAAGCTGCAGCCGGAGCCACTTCTGCCATCCATCGACCCACTGGATCTCGTCGAGAAAGTAGGTCCCCCCCGGCCCGTGCTCCGCCTCGAACGCCTTAACCATGGTGTCGAGCAGCGTGTGATCGAGCGATGCGGCGAGCCGAGGATCTTCGAAGTTGATGAAGAGACACTTGGCGCGATCGAGCCCGTAGCGGTCCATGAGCTGCTGCAGGAGCGTCGACTTTCCGCAGCGGCGGACGCCCTGCACCACGAGCGCGAGATCCGGGCGCAGTTCCGTCGGCAGCGCGATCTCACGGCGCACCGACTTCTGGGGCGGCTCTTCCCAGAAGCTCCAGTCCCGGGCAATCTCGAGGAACGCGGTCGGATCCATAGTGACGAGTATAGTCGTCACTTTGGAAAGTGACGAGCGAAGTCGTCACTTTGGGCACCCTGTCTGATAAGACGGGCCGCTGCCATCGCGCGTGTCGCCTGCCACGCCGAACCCCTCCGCTACACTCGCGCGCCTTATGGCCGCCACCGCCGCTCCGAAGAAGTCGCGCACGCCCGCTGCTCGCAAGCCCCTCACCCCCGCTTCGAAGAAGCCACTGACGTACGCCGCCGCCGGCGTCGACATCGACGCGGGCGACGAGGTCGTGGACCGCATCAAGCCGATCGTGCGCCGCACCTACTCGCCGCGGGTCCTCGGCCTGCACGGCGCGTTCGCGGGCATGTTCAAGCTCAACGGCGCGGGCCGCAAGTACAAGGACCCCGTCCTCGTCGGCTGCACCGACGGCGTGGGCACCAAGGTCATGCTGGCCGCCGAGTTCAAGATCTACGACACCGTCGGCATCGACTGCGTGGCGATGAATGTCAACGACCTCATCGTCCAGGGCGCAGAGCCGCTCTTCTTCCTCGACTACCTCGGGCTCTCGAAGCTCGACCCGACCAACACCACCGCGATGATCGCGGGCGTGGCCCGGGGCTGCGAGATCGCGGGCTGCGCGCTCATCGGCGGCGAGTGCGCCGAGATGCCCGACATCTACTCGCCCGGCGACTTCGATGTCGCAGGCTTCTGCGTGGGCGTGATCGAGCACGAGCGCATCAGGAAGCAGCCGAAGGTCAAGGTCGGCGATGTCGTGATCGGCCTCCGCTCGAGCGGCGTCCATTCCAACGGCTACACGCTCGTGCGCCGCATCATCAAGGATGCCAAGCTCTCGTACACCAAGAAGTACGCCGAACTCGGCGGCAAGCGCCTGATCGACGTGCTGCTCGAGCCGACGCGCATCTACGCCAAGCAGGTGATCGGGCTCCTCGACCTGCTCGGCAAGAAGCGCGACCTCGTGTCGGGCATGGCGCACATCACCGGCGGCGGCCTGCCCGGCAATGTCTGCCGCGCGCTCGGCAGCGATGTCGACGCGGTCGTCTCGTCGGCCACCTGGGATCCGCACCCCGTCTTCCCGTTCCTGCAGAAGCACGGCGGCGTCGAGACCGAGGAGATGTTCCGCGTCTTCAACATGGGCATCGGCTACACCATCATCGTGCGCCGCGAGGGCGCGTCGACGGTGATGAAGGCGCTGAGGAAGCTCGGCGAGGAGCCGCTCGTGATCGG
>CAIOCH010000603.1 GCA_903856525.1 uncultured bacterium
AAGTTGGCGATGAGGGTCGGGGTCTTGGCGACGAGGCGCAGCGCCTGGCGCTTCGCGCTCTCGATGCCCGCGGGGGTCGTCTCGCTCGAGGTCGCGTCGGCATCGTGCAGCGCCAGCGCCGACACGAGCGTCCGAAGGGCGGGCATGGGCACGGCGTCCTTCGGGAACGACTTGATCATGTCGTAGATCGCGTCGGGGATCTCGTACTCGGCCTGCAGCGCACTCTTGAGCGCGTCGAGCTCGGCCTGGGTCGGCAGCTTCGTGTTCCAGAGGAGGTACACCGTCTCCTCGTACGACGAGTTCCGTGCAAGCGCGTCGATCTCGATGCCGACGTACTCGAGCACACCCTTGCCGCCGTCGATGAAGCTCATCTGCGTCTCGGCGGCGATGGTGTTGGCGAGGCCCTTGTCGAAGATCGGCGTTGGGGCTGCGGGAGCTGCGGGAGCGGCGGGCGTCGTGCTCATGGTCGTGATGGTGACAGGCTGCGGCGAGGTGGCGGCGGACATGTGGTTTCTCCCGACCGGGTGTCCGATCGCAAGAGACATCGTTCTCAACCCTCCGCCCCAAGGCTCCGCCACCTCCAAAAAGAGGTGTCTGCCAACGGTTGCGAAGAACGAAGATGCTAGCGGGTTGGTGTGTCGAATGGAACCACATCGGGGCGGGCCGAACCGATTTCGAACGGTTCTCGGGGCCTTCTTCCGCGGTCGCGGGCGGGGGCCGACGCGCCTCCTATGATGGCGCCCCATGTTTCTGATCCCCACGGGCACCGATCGCGATGGAGGCCGGCAACCCCTGGTGGCCTGGTCGCTCATCTTCCTCTGCGTGGTGGTGCACCTGTTCGCCATCAAACTGCCCGAGGGCACCGCCGACGACCTCGGGTTCGTCGGCGAGGTGGAGACGCTGGCGCTCTACGACTCCCTGCTGTCGAAGGGGGGCGGCGAAGCCGCAGGCCTCGATCCCAAGGTGGCTTCGGACGAGATCCGGCAGGAGATGGCCGACCTGCGGGAGTCGGTCGCGAGAGCGGGAACCCCGGAGTGGTTCGCCGAGAACCCGAGCGAGCTCCGGTTCAGGTTTACCTTCGCCGCGGTGCCCGCGATCATGCACTGGTGGCAGCCGTTCACCTCGCAGTTCCTGCATGGCGGCTGGTTCCACCTCGTCATGAACATGTTCTTCCTGTCCGCGTTCGGTCCGCTCATCGAGTCGAGGCTGGGGCGGGTGGGATTCGTCGCGTTCTTCCTGGCAGGTGGAGCCATGGCGGCGCTGGCCCAGGCATGGATCGGCACCGCGGTGGAGCCGTACGCGGCCTATGCGCCCATTCTGGGCGCGAGCGGTTCGATCAGCGCCCTCATGGGGGTGGCGTTCGCGCTGCACCCGCGGGCGAATGTCACAGGGTTCGCCATCCCGCAGTTCACCCGCGCCTACACGTCCCTGCGCTGGATGATGGGGTTTGCCATCGCGCTCGATGTCGCGCGCACCATCGTCGACTGGTCCGGTGGCGGCGGCTCGGGCATCGCCACGCTCGCCCACCTGGGCGGCTTGCTGTTCGGACTGGCCGTGGGCGTGGGACTGCTCGCCTCCGGACTGTTGCGGCGCGACGACGTCGACGCCCTCTACCTCTACAAGCAGTGGCGACGGCGGCGGGAGATGCGGGCGGCGTTCGCGGAGGCGGGGCTCGGCGGGGACAGCCCCGTGCTCGCGGGGCGCGTACGCGCCGATGCCGCCGAGACGGAGACCGAGTCGCAGCGCACCCTGCGCAACACCATCGCCGCCGCGCACCGCGAGCGCGACTATGTGCTTGCGGCCGACCTCTACGTGGAGCTGCTCGGACAGCTTCCCGACGCCACGCTGCCGGCGGGCATCCAGCTCGATGTGGCCAACCAGCTCGCGCAGAGCGGACGCAACAGCGAGGCTGTACGCGCCTACCAGCGGTTCCTCGAGCGCTTCCGCACGCATGTGGCCGCTGACGATGTGCGGCTGATGCTCGCGGCGATCCAAGTGCGCCGACTGGGCGACGCGGTGGCGGCGCGCGCGGTGCTCGACGGGTTCGGCACACGGGAACTCGACCGCGACAAGCAGGCGCTCGCGGACGCACTCCGCGCCGAGTGCGCAGGGCAGCAGGCGTGAGCCGCATCACGATCAAGATCTGTGGCGTACGCGATGCAGAGACGGCGCGGGTTGCCGCCGAGGCGGGGGCTGATTTCGTAGGCGTGGTGCTGGTCGCGGACAGCCCGCGATTCGTGCCCCCTGCCGCCGCCGCCGCCCTTGCGGTCGCCATTGCGGATGCCGGCGCGATGCCCGTTGCCGTGGTGCGGCTGCCCCTCGACGCCGACACCAAGGCCGCGCTCGAGGCATTTCCCATCGTGCAGTTCCACGGCTTCGAGGAGCCCGAGGATCTCGCGAGATTCACCGCATGGGAGCGATGGAAGGGACTCGCGTTCACCCCTGATTCCGCCGCACGCTGGCTCGCGGACGGCGCGGTGCGGCGACTGGTGGTCGATGGCGCCGAGGCCGGCAGCGGCGATGCCTGGGATGTGACGGGGTTCGCCGCACTCCCCGCGCGCGATCGCGCCCGCTGCCTGCTCGCCGGCGGCCTCGACGAAGCGAATGTCGCGGACCGCATCCGCGCGGCACAGCCCTGGGGCGTGGATGTCTCCAGTGGCGTCGAGCGCGCGCGTGGCGTCAAGGATCACGCGCGCATCCGCGCGTTCATCGCGGCAGCACGCGGGGCGTGACATCCGCGGCACGCGGCGGATCGGCGACGCACGCATGCGCCCCGACGCGGCGCGCATGCATCCCGACGCGGCGCGCATGCATCCCGACGCGGCGCTTACGCACCCACGGCGATCATCTTGCGGCTGGCACCGAGTTCGCCGATCCAGTTGCGCATGTCGGCGCGGCAGGAGTCCCACGCGCGCGAGGTGCGCAGTTCGATGAAGGCGCGGTACATGCCCATGAGCGCCGCGTCGAAGGTGGCGAAGCTGTCGAGGCGCTCCTCGATCGCAGCACGCAGCGACTGCGGCTTGTCCTCGGGCTTGGGCAGCTTGAGGCCCGACACCTCGAAGGCGTCGCCCTGGAGCGCGCACTCCCACACGCGGCCGTGCATCGACACGATGAGGCCCACCTTGCGCGGCCACTTGCCGAGCTGCACCGCGCGCGCCGTCTCGGCCTTGCGGGTGGGCGCGTCGCCGCGCACGCTGGTGCGGCCGGAGATGCCCCACGCGCACTCGAGGTCGAGCGACTTGTCGATCACGATCGACACCTCGCCGTCGGCCGTCGGCACCAGCCCCTCCTGCGTCTCGCAGTGCCACCACAGCCAGAACAGGAACAGATTGCCGAGGAAATCCTGCGGTTCGTTCGACGCCCAGGGGATCTCGGGCCGGTCCGGCGACTTTCGCGAACCGTCCTCGCCCACCAGCTCGATCTCGGCGGGCGGGCTCGAGAGCGGCTGCGCGCGCAGGTCGTCGTAGTCGTCGGAGCGCCCCTTGGCGGCGATGAGGTCGAGCGCGACGCGGCCGGCGCTGCGCGGCTCGATCTTCACTCCCAGCGTCTCGAGCATGAGCGTGCGCAGCGCCGAGACCTCGGAGTCCGACTTGACGGGCGCGTACAGCGTGGAGCTCGCGAAGTCCCACCAGAGCGGTGTGTGCTTGGGGCTGCGGTAGCGTCCCTCGGAGATCTCCTCCTCGATGCGCCGCATGGCGTCCTCGCGCGCCTCCTTCTTGGCGCTGCGCGGGAGATAGGCGCCGCCGCCATCCTTCGACGGCTGCAGGCGCGACTCCTCGCTCATGGCGATGTAGGCCTTCTTGATCTCGGGCGGGATGCGCACGGTGTCGACGCGGAACCCCAGGTGCAGGCCGCTGCCGAACGCGATGTGCTCGTACGCAAAGGCACGGTCGAAGATGTGCCGGCCACCCGTGAACCCGCAGTGGACCTCACCCGGCTTCATGGGCTCCTGCTCGCCAAGCACGGTCTCGCGGAGCGACTCCGCGAGCTTCGGGTCGAGCACATCGGGGGCCGCGCCGGTGACGGCGAAGCGACGGTACGAGATGGCGCCGGAACGGAAGGGCATTTGGGCGATTCTCAGGGAAGTGCGGCCGCGGCGCGACTTGGAAACAACTTGTGCACATCACGGGATCCGCGGTTTCCCGCGGTTCGCCGGCCCGCCACCGTCAGGCCGGCTGCTTGAGCCGGTATCGGCGCGACCCATCGGGCCCCTCGACATCGTCGGCGAGGCCCAGCTGCACCAGGTGGCGCGCTGGCCCATGGGGCTTGGACGCCTCGTCGGCCAGGCTCGCCTTGGCAGCCGGATTGGTGTAGGCGTTGAACACCATGGCCTTGACGGTGCCCAGGAGTCCACCGAAGCTCGAGAAGGTGTGGTTGACCGCCGTCGCCTCGTAGCCGGAGTGCACCATGCAGTTGGCGCACTTGGCGTTGCCGCTTCCGTGCCCGTACCGGTCCCACGCGGTGTCGCGCATGAGCTCGTCGAACGAATCGGCGTAGCCCTCCTGCAGCAGGTAGCACGGCTTCTGCCAGCCGAAGATGTTGAAGCACGGCATGCCCCAGGGCGTGCACGCGTAGTCGCGGCGTCCCATGAGGAACTCGAGGAAGAGCGGCGACTGGTTGAACACCCAGCGCCGTCGTCCGTCGCGGCGGTTCGAGAGGATCATCTCGAAGAGCGCGTTCGTCTCGCGCCGCTTGAGGAAGCCGCTCTGGTCGGGCGCCTTGTCGTAGGCGTAGCCGGGCGAGAGCATCATGCCCTCCACGCCGAGTTCCATCATCTCGTCGAAGAACCCGCGGACGGCGTTGGGGTCGGCGCCCTCGAAGAGCGTGGTGTTGGTGGTGACGCGGAACCCCATGCCCACGGCGAGGCGGATGCCCTCGACCGCCCTGCGGTAGGTCCCCTCGCGGCACACGGCGAAGTCGTGGTGCTCCTCGAGACCGTCCATGTGCACGCTGAAGGTGAGGTACTTGGACGGGCGGAACAGACCCGCCTCCAGCTTCTCCTTGAGCAGGAGCGCGTTGGTGCAGAGGTAGACGTACTTCCGACGGGCGACGAGTCCCTCCACGATCTCGCGGATCTGGGGGTGCAGCAGCGGCTCGCCGCCGGGGATCGAGACCATCGGGGCGCCACACTCGTCGACCGCCGCGAAGCACTGCTCGGGGGTGAGCTGCCGCTTGAGGATGTGCGGCGGGTACTGGATCTTGCCGCAGCCGGCGCAGGCCAGGTTGCAGCGAAACAGAGGCTCGAGCATGAGCACGAGCGGATAGCGCGAGCGTCCGCGAAGCTTCTGGCGGAGGACGTAGCTCGCGACGGTCCACATCTGGCTGACAGGAACACCCATGGGCGGAGGATACTCGCCCCCGCCCGGCCGACACGGCGGGCGATTGTGGCGAAAATCCCACGCGGATCCGAACCCGCGCCGCGGTCGGGGGCGTAGCCGCGATCCATGCCACGAGCCGCGTCCATGTCCTTCGATCCGGCGGGCCTCGCGGCCATGCGCACGGCAGAGGCGGCGGGCTTCGCCTGGAACTTCGCCTGGAACAACGCGCGGTGCCGCGCGCGGAACGCCATCGCGGGCATCGGGCGGCTCTGTCGCGGTGACATCCGCCGCGGCGGCGAACACGCGGCGCGAGGAACGGTCTCGGCTATCCTCCCGCGCACGAAAGGTTCCGCCCGCACCGTGCACGCGCAGTCCAATCCGCTCCCGCTCGAGAAGCGCTCCGATGAGGAGCTCTTCGTCCTGCACAGGGAGGGTGATCCGCAGGCGCTGCGGGTACTCGTCGAGCGCTACGCGGGCGAACTGCACGGCTTCCTCACGCGGCTCGTGGGTTCGCGCGCCGGGGCCGACGATGTCTTCCAGGAGGCGTTCCTCCAGGTGCACCTCGCTGCGGAGAGTTTCGACTCGGAGAGGCGTTTCCGCCCGTGGCTCTACACCATCGCCGCCAACAAGGGCCGCGACTACCTCAGGCGGCAGCGGCGGCGCTCGGCGATCAGCCTCGACGCGCCGGTGCAAGCGGGCGGTGATGCGGGACTCGTCGATCTCCTCGCGGGCGGCGACCGCAGTCCGTCGGCATCGCTCGAGGACGGCGACGAACGCGCCATCGTCAAGCATGTGGTCGACGAACTGCCGCCCCACTTCCGCGAGATCCTGCTGCTCTCCTACTTCCAGAAACTGAGCTACGCGCAGATCGCCGACAGCCTGGGCATTCCACTGGGCACGGTCAAGAGCCGCCTGCACGCGGCCGTCGCCCACTTCGCGCAGAGCTGGAAACTCGCCTGCGCCCGCCGCGGAATCAGCACTCCCCCGCCAGCACCCAAGTCGCCCTCGAGGACGGAATCCGACGAATGACGCCGAACGACTCCGCGACACCCGATGACCACGGAACCGCCGCATCCTCCGCGGATGTGCCCACGGAAACCGCCGCGCTCACCGCAGAGGACCAGCAGGCGGTCGACGCGCTCATCGACCACGGATTCGATCTCGAGGCGGCCTGTCGCGCCCAGCCCGCGCTGCGCGAGCGCATCATCGCGGCGCATGCCCTGCTTTCGCGCGTCGAATCCTACCCCGTCGAGGCGCCGGATCCCGCGCTCATCGACGCGACCCTGGCGCGCATCGACCGTGCCGATGCGGAGCGTTCCGATCGCATGCGCGTGGAGCCCGAGCGTGCGGTGCGGGGCGGCCGCGGCCGCTGGGCCGACTTCATCGCCATCGCCTGTGTGGCGCTGCTCGCGGTCTCCGTGGGCGTTCCCGTGCTCAGCCAGCTGCAGCACCGCAAGGAGATCGACGGATGCGCCGCCAACATGCGCACCCTCGGCTCTGCGCTCGCCACCTACAGCGGCGACTTCAACGAACGACCGATCATGGCCGGGTTCGCGCCCGACCTCTCGTCGCTCGCCTCGTGGGGCGGGTACGACAACAGCCGGCACCTCGATGTGCTGCATGAGCGCGGTTACTGCGATCGGGCGTGCCTCTGCTGCGGGAACGACCGCGACCAGCACGGATACGCCTCGCAGGTTCCCAACGAGCGCATGAACCGCGCCTGGCGCCAGCCCGCCCATCTGCCCCTGCTCGCCGACCGCAACCCGCTCATCGTGCGCACCGTGTTCGGGCAGCCCGTCGGCACCGCCATCGAGAACAGCCTCGACCACGGCGGATACGGCCAGAACGTGCTGTTCGCGGACCTGGCGGTGACCTTCGAAGGGTCCCCGATCCTGCGCATCCGGCTCGCTCCCGACGGAAACCCGGTCGAGGAGAACATCTGGGTGCCCGCCGACCGCGCCGGGAGCCAGGACGGGCTGCACTCCCCGGGCGAGTGGAACGCCCTCGATGTGTTCCTGATGCAGTGACGGCTCGACGGACCCGATAACGCGCGTGAGCTTGTTCGCAAGGGTTGACCAAACCCGTGGTTCTGCTATCTTCCCCGATTCCCCCAACGGAAGTCCACCATGCCGAAGAACAAGAGCCACAAGGGTCTCGCCAAGCGCATCAAGGTCTCCAAGACCGGCAAGATCCGCTTTGGCCGCCCGCACAGCCGTCACCTCAAGAGCAACAAGACGGGCACCGCGATCCAGAGCTACCGCAAGAAGCGCTATGCCCGCAGCGGTGACATCCGCGCGCTCAGCAAGCTGCTCTTCCGTCCGCTTCTCTCCCAGGAGCAGCACGAGCTCCGTGAAGCGGCCCGCGAGATGGCCGTCACGGCGTAAGCCGCCGCGACAGTCGGTTGCCGTCCGTTCTCCAAACGTTCCTACCACAGGGCGTCGGGTCCGAAGCGTCCGGAAGTCCGGTCCTCCGCCGTCCGCAAGCAGATCGAGGTTGAAACATGCCACGCGCACGCAAGGGTGCAGCACGAACGCAGGCCCGCCGCAAGCTTCTCCGTGAGGCTCGAGGCTATTACGGCACGAAGTCCCGCCACAAGCAGCAGGCCAAGGTCGCCATCATGCGGGCCAAGCGCTACGCATGGCGCGACCGCCGCGCCCGCAAGCGCGACTTCCGCGCGCTGTGGATCACCCGCATCACCGCGGCCTGCCGCATGCGCGGCACGCGCTACTCGCTCTTCATCAACGGTCTCCAGCGCGCCGGCGTCCTGCTCAACCGCAAGATGCTCTCGCTGATCGCGATCGAGGATCCGAAGACCTTCGACTCGCTTGTCGAGGTCGCGAAGAAGAACACGACCGCCGTCGCTGCGGCGGCAGCGTAATCCGAGCGGTCGCCGCTGCGGCGGCTCCCTCTGGTGTAGATCATGATCACGGCGCCCGCTTCGGCGGGCGCTGTGCTTTTTGGGGGACCAGCGACGCCACGCGGCTCTGGCGGCCACAGTTGCCGCGGCTCCCTTCGGCCGAGCGCGCGACCACAGCGCCCGCTCCAGAGGGTACTGCGATAAACCACCCAGGCCCAAGCGTCTTCTCCACGCGACCTTGCGCCCGCCCACCCCGACCTGGACTCTATGGACAATTGAAACGGCGCGGGTTTTAACGGAAATGACGACTTTCCTTGCGTTCGCTGCATTCAGTTAGCGCATGACCAAAGGTGTTCTTGACTCGATGGTCAAGTTGCCGTCGGTACCCCCGCACCCCAGCCCCAGCGTCCCGGGACTGAGGCAGAGCGCCCTGAGGAGAAAGTGATGAGAGCAGCAACGACAGGAGCAGCTATTGAAGGTTGCTTGGACGTGTGGGAGGAACTCGCACTTGTGTTCTGCAACGGCGCACGAGCCGAGGCCACCGAGCTGGCACGCTACCTCGATTTGCGCGAACAGCAATCGAAGGCCGATGCGAGACTTCCGCTGATCACGTCCGATCTCGAGAGCGCGAAGTCCGCCCTCGCGCGTGCAAGCGACGAACTTGCCGCCACGCAGCAGTACAAAAAGG
>CAIOCH010000604.1 GCA_903856525.1 uncultured bacterium
ACCCTGATCTCGATAGGTCAGCGTATCCCGTGTTGACCGCGAAACGAGGCCGAACATCGGGAATCGCAAGAGCCCGCCAAGGAGCGGTGGCCAGGCGCGGGGATTCCGTCCCGAGCGCACCTCTCGTCCGAGATTCCCTCGATTTGCCTCTGGAGCGAGCGTTCAGGGTCGATTCTTGGGGAGGGCAGCTCGGAGACCTTGGCAGCGCCCGAGAAACTGGTCATTGTGTGGAGATGCAGATCGCCTCCGCCGCCCGCTGCGCACGCGCCCTCGCCCTGCTGGCGACCGCCGCCTGCCTCCACGCCCCGCAGGCCTTCGCCGACTACTCGAGCGACACCTTCGCGCCGCTGGTGCTGGTTGCGACGGGCAACGACGACGTGCAGCCCAAGGTGGCCGCCGCGCCGTCCGACGGGCACTACGTGAGCCTGCTCACCGGTCCGGGCTACGACGTGGCGGTGCTGCGCCTCGACAAGGACGGCAAGGCAGCCTGGGCGTCGCCGACCCTCGTGAACGACCGTGCCCTCAGCTCGACTGTCGACTACGGATTCGCGAGCGACGGAGTGAACGCGTACGTGGCGTATGCGACGACGGCGGGTGCGATCCAGTGCTCCGCGGTCTCGCCGAGCGGCGCCGTGCTGTGGAGCACCGTGACCTCGGCCGGGGCGGGCAATGTGCCGGCGCAGGTGACCGTCGCCAGCGACGGCTTCGTGTGGGTCGCGGCCATCGAGGGCAGCGGTACGCGCGTGCAGCGCCTCAACCCGACCACGGGCGCCGCGCAGTTTGCCACGCCTGTGCAGCTCGCCGAGACGGGCGCCTCGCAGTTCATTGCCGACATCAAGCCGAGTGAGAACGGCGCGGTGATCGTGTCGTGCGTGCGCTACGCCACCTTCACGGGTCCCAAGATCCTCCGCGCCCACCGCGTCGAGGCGAGCGGAAGCCGCCCGTGGGCCGCGAACGGCGTGAGTGTGTTCACCACGGGCTCGCTGCAGTTCGGCAACTTCCCGCCGTTCATCAGCGATGGTGCCGGCGGCGCCTACTTCGCCTGGTACACCACGGGCCCGCTTCAGTGCTGGGTGCAGCGTGTGAACGCATCGGGTGCGATCCTCTACGGGACCAACGGCGTGGCGGTCACTTCGGGCACCGCGGGCGCCAATCGCACTGATCCGTCGATGCTGCTCGGCGCCGATGGCAAGCTCTACGTGAGCTTCACGCAGAACACGCCGAACACCTCGATCTACGGCATCTTCGCCCAGTGCTTCGCCAAGGGCGTGCGTCAGTGGGGCGACAACGCAGCCACCGTCGAGCCGCTCGGCGGCACCTACTCGCGCGGCTGGGGACGCGTGCTGCGGAACGGCGACGGCGTGGCCGTGTCGTACAACGACGCTCCCAGCGCCGTCCAGGACAACCTCAAGTGCGTGCAGCTCACCGCTGCGGGTGCGGTCGCCAACCGCTTCGACATCGCGCTCAACCCCGGCAGCAAGTACCGCTACGTGGCGGCACCCGCCGTCGATGGCGGCGCGGTGCTCGTCTGGCAGGGCGTCGTCGGCACGGGTGCGAGCGATGTGTGGGCCTCGCGCATCAACAACGACGGCACCATCGGACCGCCGCCTGCGGGCGTGTTCGGCGACCTCAACGGTGATGGCGTGGTGAGCGCCCCCGATCTCACCGTGCTCCTCAGCCAGTGGGGCGGGCCCGGCTCGGGCGACCTCGTGCCCAACGGCGTGGTCGACGCGCAGGACATCGCGGCGCTGCTGAGCGCGTGGACGCAGTGATCGTCCATCGTTGGATCCGACGGCGAGCGGAACGACGTCGCGCGCGGTGAGCGTTCATTCGCATCCGCGGGATCGTCACCCGCCGATGCCACGCCCCTCGCGGGCGCGGCGGAAACTCGTCGGCAGTAGGTAGTTCCGGCCTTCGTAGGCGTACACCGTTCCTGAGATCAGGATCGCGGGTGGCGCGTCGCTCTCCCGCGCGGTGGTCTCCAGCTTCTCGAGCAGCAGGCAAGGCAGGATCTCGAGCGACGGATCGCCCGAGCCTGAGTTCTGCTGGGGAACGAAGCGCCACGAGCCTGCCTGGGGATCGCGCGAAAGTCGCCCGAGTCGGAGAGTGAGGCGGGTGCCGTTGGCCAGCGGCGCATCGGCGCGCGAGGCGCTGCCCGTGGTACGTTCGGTCGGCCTCGACTGCGGGGCACGGCCCACGCGTTCCTCCAGCCGACGCTCGATGGCATCCACGATGGCGTCTTCCTGCGCCTCCGCTCCCTCGGCGCCGGCGGGGGGGACGAACTTGTCGGCACCGCTCGGTGTTGGCTGCGCCTTGTCGGTGGGCGCGGGAGTCTCGCCTTCCTTGGCGTCGAACCGCATGATCGCGGGGGCGAAGTCGGCGAGCAGGAAGTTGCGGCCGCGGTACATGAAGACGCGGCCCGTCATTTCGAACTGCACCGGCGCGCCCGCGAGGCGGTGGGTGCGCAGCAGGTCCTCGAGCGCGGGCGACGGCATGAGCACGAACTCACGACGCAAGCCGCCGGTTTCGGCTTCGAGCGGGCGGAACAGCCAGAGCTTCTCATCCGGGTCCTGCGTGAGGTCGCCCACGACCCTGGAGATGGCGCTGCCCTCGCGAAGCAACGGCAGGCGGTACCCGCCGAGATCGAGGTTGGGCTGGGCGGCGGTCTCGCGGGCGACGGTCGGCGTCGGCGGGCTGGCGGGTGACGCCGGCACTGCCGCAGGAGTCGGCGGCACGGCCTGGAGCAGAGGGGCGAGCGCGGGGGCCAGCACAGCGGCGAGCGCAAGAGTGAGCGGAACGGCAGGCATGGAGCGGTAGTGTCGGCAGGTCGCGGACGGGCGGCAAGCGGAGGGCGGGCACATTCCGCGGTTTGGGAAGGTTGTGCGGTCCGCTCCTGCGGACTTCCGACCGCTTCGCGTTGACGCGCGCGGCGATTGGTGCGATAGTCCCGCGTGCCGGCCGCGTACCCAAGTGGCCTAAGGGAACGGATTGCAAATCCGTGATTCGTGGGTTCAAATCCCACCGCGGCCTTTCGACGCCTCGCGCAAGCGAGGCGTCGTCGTTTGGTGCCAGGCACCAACCCGGCACCAACCCGGTACCAGCCAGGCTCGACCCTGGCACTAGCCAGGAACCAGCCACCGACCAACCGTGCATCAGGTGCCGAGGGTGCGCGTGGCACAATCCACGCGCGTGCATGGACATCTGCGATCGGATCGTCCCCCGACAAGTGCCTGTTTCCACCCGATGTCCACCGTGGGTGCACGCTGGTTGCGCGTCGGTTGGTGCACGGGAAGTGCCAGGGAGGTGCCTGGCACCTCAGGAGCCGGGGAGGGGTGGCCGCGGCGGCGCGGTCGGACGGCTCGGCGTGTCACGACCAGGGGTCGACCCGAATCCCGGTGGCTTGGGCGTGCGGATCGGATCGCTCGGCTCGTTCTTGCCCGGAGTCGTGCCGAACCCAGGCGGCTTGGGAGTCTTGATCGGCTCCCCCGGCATGCGCCGGCCCGGCGCACCGCTCGGCGCGATGTCCGGCCGCGGGGCCACAGTCGGCGCCGGCTCGTTCCGGCCCGGCATGGTCCCGGGCGTCGGCTTCTCGGGATCAATCGGATCGCCCGCGGGGTTGCGGCCCGGCGCCGTGTCCGGAGCAGGTCGCTCACGCTGGATCGGCGCGAGGTCCGGACGCCCTGGCACCGTCGCAGGCTGCGGCACACGCTCGCGTGGCGCCACCTGCCGCGGCCGTCCGCGGTTCGGAAGCGGAATCCCCGCAGGCTTCGGCCCCGCCGGCGCCTTGGGCCCATCCGCGGGCGGAGTTGCCTGCGCGAACGCATCCGCCGTCAACAGGCAACCGCAGAGCGCCACGGCGAACGCCACGGTCCGCAGCAGGCTCACTGGGCGACCAAGCGAGAAACGGGAAGTGTTGTGGCGCATGGTTCGATCCTCCAGCCGTGCATACGCACGCCGCGGCGCGCGATGGATGCAGGATCGGCCTTTCCGCCCACCTTGGGAAGGGCTCCCCTCACGGAACCTCGACAATTCCGCTGTTTCCTGTTCCCGCTGCGCCCGAGAGCCGCCGCAGCCAGCGGCTCGACACCCACGCCATGGCCAGGCAGAGCACCGCGAGCACCAGGAACACGCGGTTCGACGGCATGCCCAGCTGCCGCAGCAGGTAGAAGAGCCCGCTTCCCACGGCGCCCATGACGAAGCTCACGCCGTTCGCCGTGCCGAGCACCCGTCCGCGGATCTCGTCGCCGGAGAGCGACTGGAGCATCGACTGCAGGGGGATGATGTAGAACCCCGCGACCAACCCCGTGAGCACCAGCCAGGCCATGGTGATGGCGAACGACGCCGGCGACACCCCGAGCAACGCGAAGGCGACCGCCAGCCCGAGCGCGCCCATCGGCACGAAGCGGCCGCGCCGCGCGGGGGTGTCGAGATACGCCGCGAGCACGCACCCGATGCCGATCGCCACGCCGAGGCCCGCCATGAGGAGCGCCGTCTCGTCGTCCTTGATGACGAGGAAGCTCGAGTAGTCGGGCAGGATGAGCAGCACCACCGCCGCCACGAAGTAGAAGAAGGTCCACGCCCCGCACACCGCGAGCAGCGGCGAACGCGCCATCAGCCGCAGCGTCGACACGTAGGTGGAGAACGGATTGAGGTCGACGGGCAGCCCTGGATTCTGCGGCCTGAGCCGTGGAAGCGTGAGGCAGGTGAGGAACCCGAGCACCACGAACACCGCCATCGCGATGCCGGGATGCCACGCATCCGCGCCGCTGGGTGCCCCGTCCACGAAGCTCTCCTTCCAGTCGCGCGCCGCGAGTCCCGCGACGAGCGTCCCGAGGATCACTGCCACGTTGGTGGCCATGTTGATGATGCCGTTGGCGCGCGCGAGCTTGTCGGTGGCCACCAGCTCCGCGATCATGCCGTACTTCACGGGGCCGAAGAACGCGCTCACCGTGGCGAATGCGAGCAGCGCCGCGATGGCGCCCCAGGCCGAGCCGCGCGCGAACTCGAGCGCGCACAGCGCGCACACCGCCAGCGAGATCGTTTTGAGCACCACCGTGATGCGCGACTTGGACGCCCGGTCGGCGATGCGCCCGCCGAACGCCGAGAAGAGCACGAACGGCAGCGTGAAGAGGATGCCGACGATGCCGTTGCCGCCCTCGCCGAAGATGTGCTCCCACGGGCCGCCCACGGCCACCGCGAAGGTGATCACACCCTTGATGATGTTGTCGCTCGCGGCCTCGAAGAACTGCGTGCAGAGCAACGAGAGGAATCCGCGGTTCCACAGCCCGCGCGGTGCGTCCGCGAAGCCCTTCACCGGTCGCTCTCCACGGCGGCGGGCGCGGCCGCGGCACGCTCGACGCGCGCATCGGGGCGGCCCTTGCCCGGGGTCCACGGCGGCGCGGGCACGGTGAAGGCGCTGGTCACCGTTTCCGGCGTCTTGGGTCGTCCCGTCGCAGGGTCGACCACCTCGCCCGCCGCGATCTGCAGGATCGCCTCCGCGCCGCTCACCGCGTAGCCGAACGCGCAGTACTGCCCGTCCAGCCGCGCCGTCGCCTCGCGCGACAGGCACACGAACCACTGGCTGCCCGCGCTGTCGGGCCAGTCGTTGCGCGCCATGGAGATCACTCCGAAGTCATGGGCCAGCGCCGAGGGCTCGAGCGGCAGGTCGTAGCCCGGGCCGCCGTCGCCGGTGCCTGTCGGATCGCCACCCTGGATGACGAACGGCAACCCGTTGCGGTCGGCGGGCACGATGCGGTGCACGATGGTGCCGTTGTAGAAGCCCTTCTGCGCCAGCTCCACGAAGTTGCGCGCGGTGTTCGGCGCGTGCTCGGGGCACATCGCAAAGCGGATCATGCCCGCGCTGGTGGTGAAGACCACATCCACGTCGGCCATGAGCCGGAATCCCGAGAGCGGCTGCGGATCGGCCTTCGGCCAGGTCGCCTTGAGCTTCGCATGCGCTTCGTTCGACGCGTCGAGCAGCCGGTCGCCCCAGCCGATGACGCGGGTGTACGAGGTCTTCCCGTCGGGCCGCGTGTCGGTGGCGGTGCGGATCGTGTCGCGGTTCTTGAGCGGGATCACGAGCAGCGGCGCACCCGAGGGGCTGCCCTCGAGGATCGGCTGCACGCGCAGCACCGACGGCTGCTCCCGCGCCGCGCGTCCGATCTCGGGAAAGAGCTCGGCGAGATCCACCTGTCCTGCGGCGGTGGCCACCCGCGCGAGCTCCTTGGCCGATGCGTCGAGGAGGACCAGTTCGCATCCGCCCACGAAGCCCGACAGCCGCGCGGGCAGCGCCGCGTCGGTGCGTGCGAGTTCGGTCAGGGGGGTGATGGATGCGTTCCCCGCGAGGGCGGTGGCGAGCAGGACTGCGGCGGTCATGGGGCCATTATGACGCTCGCGCCACCCGCCGCGCCGCGGTTTCGTACGATTGCCCGATATGGCGACCACCGTCGACCCGAAGACCGCAGTCATCAAGCGCGCGACCCTCAAGGTCGGCCTCGAGATCCACATCGAGCTCGCGACCCGCACCAAGATGTTCACCCGCGTGCCCAACGCGGCGCACCCGTCGCACTACGACGAGCCGCCGAACACGCTGATCGACCCCGTCGTGTGCGCGCTCCCGGGCGCGCTGCCGGTCATGAACAAGGCCGCGGTCGAGATGTCGATGATGGTCGGCCTGGCGCTCGGCTGCGGCATCGCCCGTCACTCGAAGTGGGACCGCAAGAACTACTACTACCCCGACCTCCCGAAGGGCTACCAGATCTCGCAGTACGACCTGCCGCTCTGCCACGACGGCAAGGTCGACATTCCCGCAGCCGCGGGCGGCTCGCGCACCATCGGCATCATCCGCGCCCACCTCGAGGAGGACACGGGCAAGCTCGGCCACGAGCTTCCCGGCGGGCACCACTACGCTGGCTCGCTCGTCGACCTCAACCGCGCGGGCACGCCGCTCCTCGAGGTCGTCACCGCGCCCGACTTCGACTGCGCCGACGATGTCGTCACCTTTGCCGAGGAGCTCCGCAACATCTGCCGCTTCCTCGGCGTGACCGAGGGCATCATGCAGAAGGGGCACATGCGCTTCGAGCCGAACATCAACATGGTGCTCGAGCTCGACAACGGCGACGTGGTCAAGACGCCCGTGGTCGAGGTGAAGAACCTCAACAGCTTCCGCGCCGTGAAGGGCGCGATCGAGCACGAGATGGTGCGCCAGGTCGAGGAGTGGCGCGCGACCGGCCGCACGATGGGGCGCGGCATGAAGTCGACGCGCGGCTGGGACGATGTCGCGCTCAGGACGCTGCTCCAGCGCGAGAAGGAGGATGCGCACGACTACCGCTACTTCCCCGAGCCGGATCTCGTGCCCGTCGAGGTGAGCGATGCGTGGCTCGCCGAGGTCTCCTCGCGCCTGCCCGAGCTGCCGCTCGCGCGACGCGCGCGCTACATCGCGTCGTACGGCCTGAGCGAGATCGACGCGCTCAACCTCGTGTCCGAGCGCGACACCTGCTTCTTCTTCGAGGAATGCGTGCAGGGCGCGCTTGCGGCCGGCGCGTTCAAGAGCGAGAAGGACGCTGGCTACGCCGCGGGCAAGCTCGTCCTCAACATCGGCGCCAAGCACGCGAACGAGCGCGGCGCGGGCATCCACGCGATCGGCATCACGCCTGCGAATGTCGCGGGAATCCTCGCGCTGCGCGAGCAGGGCGCGATCGGCGGGCAGTCGGTCGATCCGCTGTTCGGAGCTCTCTGTGGAAGCACCGACGACGCCAAGTCGGTTGCCGAGAGGATGGGCTTCATCGTCGTGCGCGACGAGGGTCAGCTCAACGCCTGGGTCGACGCCGCCATTGCCGCCAACGAGGCCGCCGCCAACGACGTGCGCGCTGGCAAGATGGCCGCGATCGGGCGCATCGTGGGCGCGGTCATGAAGCTCTCGGGCGGCAAGGTCGACGCCAAGAGCGTGAACGACGCGATCAAGTCGCGGCTGGGGGCGCCGTGATGGCACCGGAGGCGCTGCGCATCCACGATGACCGCCTGCACGAGGACATCGAGAAGGTCCTGGTGCCGAGCGCTGCGATCGCCGAGCGCGTGCGGGCGCTCGCCGCCGCGATCGGCGCGGACTACGAGCATGCCGACGGGCGCCTGACCGTGGTGCCCGTGATGACCGGCAGCCTGCTCTTCGCCGCCGACCTCGTGCGTGCCCTGCCGCAGCGGCGCATGCGCATCCAGCTCACCACCGTGTCGAGCTACGGAGGCACCGCGACCGCGTCGCGCGGCAGCTCCATCGTGGGCGCGCTGCCCAAGCACCTCGAGGGGCACCACATCCTCATCGTCGACGACATCCTCGACTCGGGCGGCACGCTGCGCCTGCTGCGCAGCGAGTTCGAGCAGCGTGGAGCCGCGAGCGTGCGCGCCAGCGTCCTGCTGCGCAAGCGCATTCCGAGCGCGCTGTCGACGCCGGTCGAGTACGTGGGCTTCGACATCGACGACGAGTTCGTGGTGGGCTACGGCCTCGACTACGACGACCTCTACCGCAACCTGCCCTACGTGGGCACGCTGCGCCGCGACGCGCTTGCCCGCGTGGGAGCGAGTGCATGACGGTTCCCGGGGCCGGCGATCCGGTCGTCGAGCCAACGCGCGTGCCCGCGGCGCCTGCCGCGGTGGCGGTGGGGCAGTCCGTGCCGCATGCGCTGCAGGCGGTGCTCTCACCCGAAGAGACGATCATCCTGCTGCTGCGGCCGAGCGCGCTCTACATCGTGCTCTCCTCGCTCGGAACGCTCGCCGCGAGCGTGGTGATCGCCCTCGTCCTCGCGTACTCGGCGCAGTTCGCCTGGAGTCCGTGGACCGATGTGCAGGCCGCGGCCTTCGGCATCGGCCTCGCCTCGGCGCGCCTCGCGTGGTCGTGGCTCGACTGGATCAACCATCTGTATGTCCTCACCGATCGGCGGGTGATCGCCCGCCGCGGCATCCTGCGCACGGCGCTCTACGAAGCGCCGCTGGCCCGCATCCAGAACACGATCGTGGTGCAGTCCCTGCGCGAGCGGGTGTGCTTCCTCGGCACGCTGGGCTTCGCCACCGCGGGGCGGGGAACCTTCGACGCGTTCTGGGAGTCGGTGGCGGCGCCGTTCGAGGTGCACCGCCGCGTGCTCGAGGCGATCGAGCGGTACGGGCGACGGCGCGACTGACTCGGGTCTCCGCCATCAGCCGCGCAGATGCGCGATGCGCGCGCGCGGATTCTCGATCTGCCCCGCGATCTCGCGGAGGAGCGACTTGGTCATCTCGCTCGGATCCCTGGGCGGCACGATCTGCACCACCACAAAGAGGTCGCCGGCTGGGCGGCCGTTGAACGCCGGCATGCCCTTGCCCGCGATGCGCATCTTCTTGCCGCTGGCGGTCCCGGCCGGGATCTTGAGCGACACGCTGCCGCCTGTCGGCAGCGGCGCGTCCACGGTCGCGCCCAGCGTCGCCTCGGTGATCGAGAGCGGCAGGTCGTAGGAAAGGTCGCGCTCCTCGCGCGTGAGCCATGCGTGCGAGTCGGCGCGCACCCGCACCACGGCGTCGAGCCGCCCCGGGACCGACAGGAGTTCCTCATCCTCGATGCCGGCGGGGATCTCCAGCGTGTAGCCCTGTCCCTCGATGGTGACGGTGTACGGGCCGCCCTTGAGGATCTTCTCGAGCGGGAGCGCGAGCTCGTACTCGAGCGGCGTGCGCGCGCGTGCGCGCTGACCGGTGCCGCGCGTCCTGCGGCCTCCGCCGGCGCCGCCGAAGATGTCCCCGAAGATCGACTCGAAGGTGGCGCTGTCGGCGCCGGCCCACGCCTCGTCGGCCCGCGGCTGTCCGCGCACGCCGCCGGTTCCGAACGGGCCGCCGAACGGGCCTCCCGCGGGTCCCGTGCCTCCCGCGCCAGCCGCGAACGCCTCGGTGGTGCCGCCGATGCGGATGAACTCGTCGTAGCGCTTGCGCTTGTCCTCGTCGGACAGCACCTCGTAGGCCTGCTGGATCTCGGCGAATCGCGACGCGGCCGACTTGTCCTTGTTGCGGTCGGGGTGGTACTGCAGCGCCAACTTGCGGTGGGCGCGCTTGATCTCGTCCGCGTTCGCGGAACGGGCCACACCCAGCACCTCGTAGTAGTCGCGCACAGCCATGGAGGGCGAGTATAGGAGGAGGCCCCTTGGGAGGCGGAGGGGCTGCCGCGGTCCCTCCGCGCCAAGTCGACCGCGGGTTGTGGCCGATAGGATGGGTCCGATGCCCGAGTCCCACCAGAGCTGCACTCCCCGTGTCCCGGCCACATCGTCGGGGACCGCACTCTCGCTGCCCATCCTCGCGGGGTCGGGCGGCTCGACCGGCCACGGTCACGAGGACCCGCACGTTCCCAAGGGGCCCGGCGCCCCGCACTCCCGCATGGGCTGGCGCCGCGCCGTCGTCCTGGCCGTCATCCAACTGCTCATGATCGTCCATGTGGTGCAGTGGCTCTGGTCGGGCACCACCATCTCGCCCATCGAGCCGAGCGAGGCGATGGAAACCGCCAAGTACGGCGTGATCAACGTCGGCACGATCTTCTTCGCCCTGGCGCTGCTCTCCACGGCGATCCTCGGCCGCTGGTTCTGCGGCTGGGGCTGCCATGTCGTCATGCTGCAGGACTTCTGCGGCTACCTCATGAGGCGCATCGGCATCCGTCCGCGGCTCTTTCGCTCGCGGCTGCTGCTCTGGCTGCCGCTCTGCCTGGCGGTGTACATGTTCCTGTGGCCCGTGGTCTACCGCGTGGCCATCGCGCCCTACACGCGTCCCGAGCTCCAGTGGTCGGGCTTCTCGCTGCACCTCACCACCACCGACTTCTGGGCCACCTTCCCCGGGCTCCTCATGGCGGTTCCGTTCCTGCTGGTGTGCGGGTTCCTCACGGTGTACCTGCTGGGCGCCAAGGGCTACTGCACCTACGGCTGCCCGTACGGCGGGTTCTTCGCGCCGCTCGACGAGGTGTCGCCCGTGCGCATCCGCGTGACCGATGCCTGCACCCAGTGCGGGCACTGCACGGCCGTCTGCACCTCCAACGTGCGCGTGCACGAGGAGGTGCGCGACTTCCGCATGGTGGTCGACCAGGGCTGCATGAAGTGCCTCGACTGCGTGAGCGCATGCCCCGAGCAGGCGCTGCATGTGGGGTGGGGCACGCCGGCGTTCCTGGCCAAGCCGGTGGGGGCTGCGGCGGGCGGCGCCAAGCCGGAGGCATCGGCGGCCACCCGCCGCTGGGACCTCACCTGGAACGAGGAGATCGCGCTTGCGCTCGTTGCGGTGGGAGGTTTCTTCGCCGTGCGCGGCGAGCTGGGCGTGCCGCTGCTGTTCGCATCAGGCATCGCCATCTGCGCCGTGGCCATGGCGTGGCTGGTCTGGCAGCTCGTGGCGCGGCGCGACGCGCGGCTGCACCGCTGGCAGCTCAAGCGTGCGGGGCGCGTGACCGGCGCGGGCGCCGCGGTGGGCATCGTGTCGCTCGCGTGCCTCGGGGGTGTCGGCGCGATCGGCGCGGTGAACGCGCAGTTCGCGCTGGCGTCGTTCGACCACGAGCGCGCGCTCGTCGCCCCGCAGGTCGTGTTCGGCGGCGCGGGCACCAAGGCCGCCGATGAGACGCAGGCACGGGCGCGACGCGGTCTCGCGCGCTTCGAGCGCGCGCTCGCGTGGGCCGATGCCCTCGGCGTGGGCGGGTTCGTTCGCTCGAGCGCCGAAGTGCGCATGGCCTGGCTCGACTCGGTGGTTGGCGACTACGCCTCGGCCGACGGCAGGCTCCGTGCCTGCATCGCGCGCGAGGGCATGAGCGAGGGCCTCGCGATCAGCCTCGCGCGGGTGCTGCGCGGATCAGGCGATCGCGGCGGCGGCGTGGCGCTGGCGCGCGCCGAATGGGAGCGGCATCCCGAGTGGACCTCGCTGCGCGAGGAACTCATCAACTTCCTCGTGATCGACGACCAGTTCGACGACGCGTACGAGGTGGCTCGCAAGGGCCTCGAGTTCTCGCCCGACGACCCCGTGGCGCAGCGCCGCCTTGCGGCCATGCTCGTCGAGAGCGTGCGCTCCAACTTCGTGCAGGAGGGCCTCTCGATCCTCGACAAGCTCGAGGCGAAGGACCCCGAGAATCCGCTGCTCATGCTCGCGCGCTCGATCGGCCTGCAGCGCCTGCAGCGCTTCGATGATGCGGAGCGCGTGCTGCGGCGCGCCATCGAGCTCTCCCCCGACGACTGGCGCCTGCATCAGGCGCTCGGTGACATGCTCATGTCGATCGACCGCCAGAAGGAAGCCGGCCCGATCATGCGCAAGGCGGGCGAGCTCCGCGTGAAGTCGATGAAGAAGTAGCCGCGCGGTGCGCGAAGCGCCTCGGAAGGCCGCGGCATTCGCGCTACGCGTCGGCGTCGCGGAACAGCTGGTACAGCTCCAGCGGCGTGGTGGCCGAGTACGCCTTGTGGCGGAACTCGGAGCTCGTCATGATCTTGGAGATCTTGCCCAGCGCCTGGATGTGCTCGTCCTTCTTCTCGGGCGGCGACACCAGCAGGATCACCAGCTGCACGGGCTTCTTGTCGATGGAGCCGAACTCGATCGGCTGCGCAGGCTTGCCCATGGCGAGGACCAGCCCCTGCGTCCCGCCGCACTTTCCGTGCGGAATGGCGAGCCCCTCGCCGATGCCCGTCGACCGCTGCGACTCGCGCTCCCACACGGCGCGCTTGACGCCGTCCGCATCGCTGCACAGTCCTGCGGTGGCGAGCGTGTCGACGAGTTCGTCGATGATCGCGCGCTTGTCGATGGACGCGAGCGGCACCTTGACCGCACTGAGGGAGAGGATGTCGGTGATGCGCATGGCGCGTGGTTCCGTTTCGGGTGGAAGCGGTGATGGTAGCACCGCCGCCGAAGCGCGGGCGCGGGCGGAACTTCCCGCATCAGGCCTTCACGAGCAGGGCGTGGAACCCGCCGTCGCGGTAGGTGGCCGCGGGTTCGCCGGGCAGGCAGGTGGGCATGATCGTGCGGTCGAGCACGGGGCTGAGCGCGTGGCGGTTCACCAGGCGTCGCACCTGCGCGCCGTTCTCGGCGTGCTCGATGGAGCAGGTGGCGTAGAGCAGCGCGCCCTTCGGGGCGAGCAGGCCGACAGCGGGGTCGGCGATCTTCTGCTGCAGCTCGAGCACGCTCTTGGTGCGGGCCTTGCTGAAGCGGTAGCGCGCCTCCGGACGCCGGGCGAGCACTCCCGAGTTGGAGCAGGGCACATCGAGCAGCAGCAGATCGGTCTTGCCCGCCGTATCGCGGAAGAGGAGCTCGTGGCCGAGCACGCGGATGTTCGGGTGCCGCTCGCGCAGGCGCGCCAGCGACTCGAATCGCGCAGGGTCGGGATCGGTCGCGAACACCGTGGCGTTGGGAAAGAGCGAGGCAAGCTGCCGCGTCTTGGTGCCGCGGCCGGCACAGAGGTCGACGATCGTGCGCGGCTCGCGCCCGATGGCGGCCGTCAGCGTGCTGCGAAGCACTTCCACGGTGGAGCAGGCCGTCGGGTCCTGCACGCGCAGGTCGGGCATGTCGGCGAGCAGCGCCGTGAGATCGGTGTGCGTACCGGTCCACACGCCAAACCCTGCATCGCCGTGCGGTTCGGCTCGGCCGGCGAAGCGCGCGTCGTCGGCGTCGAACGGCGTCACGACCAGTGGCGCCTCCACGAGGTCGTGCAGCGCGACCCGCTGCGCCTCCTTGAAGCCGAACGCGCCGATCCAGTGGAGGATGAGCTCGCGCGCGTGGCTGGTCTTCTCGGCGATCGCCGCCGCCGCGTCCTCGCTGAACGCATCGACCGACAGGCGCAGCGCGCTGCCGTCGGCCAGCGGCACGAGGTCGCGCCGCGTATGGTCGAGCACCGCCGATTCGCCTGCGGGAATCCGCTCCACCACGCTCGCCGCCACCTTGCGCAGCACGGCGTTCACCAGGCCACCCGCGCCCGGGCGCAGCCGCCGCTTGGTCCACTCGACGCTCGCATCCACCGCCGCCGCCGCAGGCACGCGGTCGAGGAACAGGATCTGCGCCGCGCCCGCCAGCAGCGCCGCCTGGATGGGCTTCTCGAGCAGCGGCCAGTTCTTGGACAGATGCGGGCGGATGCACGCGATCAGCGTGAGGTAGCGGCGCACCACCGCGTGCTCGATGGCGCGCGCGAGTGCTGCGTCGCGGCCATCGAGGTTGGCGAGCGTGCGCGGCTCGAACGGCGTGATGTCGAGGTCGGGAAAGCGCATCGCCTGGGCGAGGATGCGCTCCAGTGCGACTTCACGAGCCGAGTAGCCAACGGGTGCCTCGCGACTCACGCGAGGGCGAGCTCCGCGGAGCGCGCCTTGCCCGCGCCTCCGCCGGCA
>CAIOCH010000605.1 GCA_903856525.1 uncultured bacterium
CAGGACAACGACACCTACACCCTCGCAGCCGCAGAGCGATTCTGCTCGATGCCCGCGGGCTACCGCGCCGCCGCCTCGGCCAGCGTCGACTGCAATGACAGCTCCGCCGCGGTCTATCCCGGCGCCGCCGAGCTCTGCGCCACCTCGACCGTCGACAACAACTGCGATGGCAACGTGACCGATGTCGACGCGAACGCAGCCGACAAGGCGAACTTCTTCCGCGACCAGGACAACGACACCTACACCCTCGCAGCCGCAGAGCGATTCTGCTCGATGCCCGCGGGGTACCGCGCCGCCGCGTCGGCCAGCGTCGACTGCAACGACAGCGCTGCCGCGATCTACCCCGGCGCGCCCGAGCTGTGCGCGAACATCGCGGTCGACAACGACTGCGATGGCGACGCCACGGACCTCAGCGCCAACGCTGCGGACGCGGTGAACTTCTACCGCGACCAGGACGGCGACGGGTTCTCGATCAACCAGGCCGTGAAGTTCTGCCCGGGCACGACCAACGCCGGTTACATCCCCACGCTGTCGTTCCCGATCGACTGCAACGACGCCAACGCCGCGATCAACCCGGGCGCCACCGAAGTCTGCGACGCCGCGAACCTCGATGAGAACTGCAACGGCGTGGCCGACAACCCCGACCAGACCGTCAATCCTGCGACCAAGAGCGACTTCTACGTCGACTTCGACCGCGACGGCTACTCGACCGACGAGGTCGTGCGTTGGTGCGACGGATTCCCGGGCATTCTCGTGACGCGCTCCGCGGCCCTCGACTGCGACGACTTCCTGGGCAGCATCAACCCTGGCGCCACCGAGCGCTGCGATGCGGGCAACGTCGACGAGAACTGCAACGGTGTTGCCGACAACGCCGACGCGGGCGCTGCAGACGCTGGCAAGACCGGCTTCTACGCCGACATCGACAACGACACCTACACGCTGGCCGCTTCGTCACGGTTCTGCGACCTCCCGAGCGGCTTCCGCGTGCAGGCCTCGGCACTGGCCGACTGCAACGACGCCAACAGCGCGGCCTACCCCGGTGCGGCCGAGGAGTGCGGCACGGTTGGTGTGGACAACAACTGCAACGGAAACATCGCCGACATCGATCCGACCGCAGGCGACACGGTGGACTACTACCGCGACCAGGACGCCGACGGCGTCTCGATCAACGTGACCGCGAAGTTCTGCGTGGGCACCACCAACGCGGGCTACCTGGCCACGCTGTCGTCGCCCGTGGATTGCGATGACGTGTCGGCGGCCACCTACCCAGGCGCGGTCGAGCTCTGCGCCACGGCAACCGTCGACAACAATTGCAACGGAAACGTCGCCGACGTCGACGCCAACGCTGCGGACAAGATCGACTTCTTCCGCGATCAGGACAACGACACCTACACCCTCGCGGCGGCCGAGCGCTTCTGCGAGATGCCCGCCGGCTATCGCAACGCCGCGTCGGCGGGCGTCGACTGCGACGACAGCGTCGCCGCGACGTACCCGGGCGCGGTCGAGCTCTGCGCGACCGCAACCGTCGACAACAACTGCAACGGAAGCCTGACCGACGTCGACGCGACAGCGTCGGACAAGGTCGACTTCTACCGCGACCAGGACAACGACACCTACACCCTCGCGGCGGCCGAGCGCTTCTGCGAGATCCCGGCCG
>CAIOCH010000606.1 GCA_903856525.1 uncultured bacterium
CGGATCGCAGGTCACCGTGGCGGTCAAGGTCATCGGCTGCAGTGAGGCTGACATCGACGCCTGCCTTCGCGAGGCGGGCGCGGCGCGCGCGGTCTCGCATGGCTCGGTGGCACGCGTGCTCGACGCGGGCGTGGCGCCGGTCGCACTCGCGCGCGCGGCTGCCCGCGGGCGGATCCCAGGGGAGTCGAGCCCGGGGGAGTCGAACCCGGGGGAGTCGAACTTAGGGCGGTCCACCTCGGGGCAACCGACCGCCATCTTCATCGTGGCCGAGTTCATCGACGGCGTGCCGCTCTACATCTGGAAGGCATGCCATCCGACGCGAAGCGCCGAGGACTGCGCCCGCATCGCCCGCGCCGTTGCGGACGCCACCGAGTCCTGCCACGCGACGGGCGTCGTGCACGGCGACATCTCGCCTGCGAACGTGCTGGTGGAGCCATCGGGCTCCATCCGGATCGTCGACTTCGGGCTGGCATCTTGGCGGGGAATGGCGGCTGATTCCGCGCCTGCCACCGATGGCGCAGCGCGCGACCGCCGGCGCATCGCCGCGCTCATGCGCTGGCTCGTGCGCGATCTCTCGCCGAGCCGACGCGTGCGCGCCGCGGTCGACGAGATCGAGCGGTGGTGCGCGGGGCTCCCGGCGCGCCCCAAGTCCGATGTGGGTCGCACCGTCACCCTGGCAGCCGCGGTGGTCATCGTGGGCGCGGTCCTGTCCGCCTACTTGGTCGCGCGATCGCGTCCCTCCGACCCCGTGAGCCTCATCTTCGGCGACGCACTCGCCGTCCGCCCCGACCTCGCGGAGCTCGCGCTCGACCTGCTCGAGGATGGCACGCCCACGCGCTGGAGCGACGACGTGTTCGCCACCAAGGTGCGCGCCGTGCGCGAGGAAGCCACGGCAGCCCGTCGTCGCGGCCAGCCCTCGGGTGATCTCGAACTACTCGCCGCGCTGGCGGTCCTTCCGACACCCGAGCGCTTGTTCGCGAGACCGTTCGCGGCGCTCGCCGTCAATGGACGCTTGGGATCGGCCGATGGGCTCCTCGACCGCCCAGCGATCCGCCGCGAACTCGCGTGGGCCATTGCGTGGAGCTTCGAGGCAGGTGGTGGAGCTGCCCCTCCCCCAGAGGCCGCGCGGATCAACGCGCTCGCTCGACGGCTCGGCGCCCCTGGACTGTTCCGATTGCTGCATGTCGAGCCCACGCTTCGCGAGTGACTGTGCGCGCTAAGGCGCAGCCGTGGCGTCGCGGATCGAGTCGGGGCTTGATGTCTCGGAACTTGATGTCTCGGGGCTTGACTTGAGGCTTGACTCGGGGCCCGCTCCCGGGCGATCGAACCAGCGCGCGATCGCCGAGTACAGCAGGACCTGCGCATCCGGCTCCGAGACGATCCCCGGCTGGATCTGCAGGACCATGGCCGAGCAGGCTTCGAGATCGCAGGACGCCTGGCTCCCGTCGAACCGCACCGCTCCCGCCGCGGCACGCGCCCGTCCGAATGCCGCAGTCGCACGGTCGCCCGAACGCGCGACGATGAGCGCGCCCCGGATCTGCGGCCTTCCGTTGTGCCCGGGCGCCAGCGCGAGGCGTCCCAGCGAAACCGGTCTCGCGCTCTCCAATGTCCTGCCAAGCGTGGTCGGAACGAATGGGTCCGCCAGATAGACCCCGGCGACCTGCTCGTCCCGCCACACGCAGATGGCCACATCGCCCTCGATCAGGTCGACCACGGTCACATCCGAGCCCATCGTGGCGCCGATCGACTGGTCGAGCACCCGGACCGCTGCCTCGGGCCTGGACTCCGCAAAGCGCAGCATGCCCTCGCCCGCCACCTCGTCGTCGGCGAGCCCGCGCTCCACGCGCCATGGCGCCCCAGCGCCCGTCCGGCGAAAGGAGAGCACCCGCGTTTCGACCGTGGTCCTGGCGGGCCACTCCGCCAGGGATGGACGAAGCCGAACCTCGATCTCCAGCCGCGTGTCGTCCGACGCAAGCACCCGCACCGCGGCTGGCGTCGATGCGGCCACATCGGCGGCCCCCTGCGCGGACTCGAATGCGGCTGACTGTGCGGCGAGCGCCGCTGCGAGCAGCGCGAGGAGCATCGTCATCGCGCGTTCGTCACTTGCGCTCGCCGAACATGGCGGCGATGCGGAACGCGAGCTTGACCGCCTCGAGGTAGACCCACGCGAGGGTGACGATCAGGCCGAAGGCCAGCAGCCACTCCATCGACTTGGGCGCGCCCGCCGCGACCGCCTCGTCGATCTGCGCGAGATC
>CAIOCH010000607.1 GCA_903856525.1 uncultured bacterium
CGTCCTCGGCAGCCTCGGCAAGAGCTTCTCCTTCACAGGGTGGAAGGTGGGTTGGGCGATTGCGCCGGCGCCGCTCGCCGCCGCCGTGCGTGCAGGCCACCAGTTCGCGACCTTCTGCGCCCCGACGCCTCTGCAGGTGGCCGCAGCGGCCGCGCTCGCCGCGCCCGACGCCTACTTCGATGAGTTCCGCGCCGAGTACCGCGCACGCCGCGACCGCATGGTGCGGGGGCTGCGCGCCTGCGGACTGCATTGCGAGCCTCCCCAGGGCAGCTACTTCGCGTTGGCCGACCACTCGGCGTTCGGCTTCGCAGACGACTACGCGTTCTGCCGCCATCTGGTGGAGCACGGCGGAGTCGCCGCGATTCCGCCGGGTGCGTTCTACGCCAACAAGCACAAGGCCAAATCGCTGGTGCGCCTCGCGTTCTGCAAGAAGGACGCCACCATCGACGGCGCGCTGGAGCGGTTGGCGGAGTACCACCGCCGCTTCCAGACCGGCGAGCTTCGCGCTCCGGGGTCGCCCCATGCTGCATCCGTTTGAAACCCGCGAGATCTCCGCATGGGTCGAGTCGGCGCGCGTTGATCGCGCGATGCGGGTGCTTTCCGATCCCCGCCTCCGCCCGACGCGGGTGGGAAGCGATGATGCGCGCGTGCGGCGGCAGCTCGCCGAACGGTTCGCTGCGGAGGCGTTCGATGACCTCCGGCGCCTGGCGGTCGTCACGCCCGTCGCCCTTTGGGTGGATCGGTCCGCGCCCCTCGCGGAGCGCGAACGCGAGGCGCTCGCCAACGAAGACATCGCCATCGTCGCAGGCGCGTGCGCGCTGCCGTTCCTCCTCGCGGTGCCCCAATGCGAGACGGCGCCGAGCTTCCGGCGCATGCACACGGGCAGGGCGCTGCTGGGCGTGTCCGAGGCATTCGGCAAGGTGGAGGTGTTCCAGGCGTCGGTGGCCATGCAGCATGGTCACCAGCTCTCGGAGGGGCTGCGCGTTGCGGCGGCTGCGGCGCTGGCGGTGCTCGGGCCGATCGATCAGGTGACGGCGTTCGGGGTGCGCGAAGGCACCATGACCGCGAGCGTGGTCGGACAGCGCGGGCTCGGCACGCTCGCCGTGGGCGCAGGGGTCGAGGCGACCTCGTTCACGCTCATCGGAGATGGCGGGCTCGCCACGGTGGCGTCAGGACTCGTCGCCTGGCGTCGGCGCGATGGCACGTGGGTGGAGGAAACCCACCTTCCCGTCGATGGCGATGAGCCGACGATCCAGACGATCCTCGAGGCCGAGAAGCCATCGGGCGCCACTGGTTCCGCGTCGTCGCTCGACGACGCGCACCGCAGGATGCGGCTTCGCATCGCAGCGCTCGCCGACACCCTCCGCCTCTCGGCGCGCACAGCCCACAGCGAGAGCGTCGAGGCCATGCTTCGAGGATTCGGGGTCGATCCGGTCGAGCTCCTCCCAGACGGATGAGCAACGCGCACGGCGCTTTGCGGTTCGGTTGACGCGAGACGGTCCGCATCGGACGCGCTCGCGTGGCACTCCGGGTGCGGCTGCAGTCCAGCCCCATTTGTCGCGTGCCAAATGGAGAAAGCCGCGTCCGGGGACGCGGCTTTCAAACATCGTGCGGGTCGGCGGGCGCGGCTCGGAAGATCCGGGCATTGCAGCGGGGGACGCCCGCGCGCGCAGCGCCAACGATCACGCGTTGATCGAGAGCACCTCGATGCGGGTGTAGTGCTGCTTGTGGCCGATCGTCTTGCGATAGCCCTTGCGACGCTTGTACTTGCCGACAAGCACCTTGGGACCATCGGCCTCGCCGAGGACCTTCGCGGTCACCGAAGCGCCCGAGAGGTAGGGGAGGCCGATCTTTGCAGCGGAGCCGCCAGCGACGTCGCCGACCGCCAGCACCTTGTCGAAGGTGAGGGTCGAGCCGTCGGCCGCATCGCGCAGGTCGATGTCCAGCACATCGCCCTTCTGAACCTTGATCTGGGTGCCACTATCTTCGATGATCGCGTACATGTCGTGTTTCCTTCGGACCTCGGGTCGCCCGAGGGAACGAAGCAGCATAGCAAATCGTGGCGCTTCTTCAACACCGTTGGAAGGCGGCCCGATAGACTTTCGGTGCACCGATACGGTCGCTCGCCCACGGCTTGCCTTGGGCGGGAGGAAAGTCCGAGCACGGGAGGACAGGGTGGTGGGTAACGCCCACCGACCCGCTGCCGGGTCAGGGAAA
>CAIOCH010000608.1 GCA_903856525.1 uncultured bacterium
CGTCGGCGTCGTGTTCGGCGACATCGGCACCAGCCCGCTCTACGCGCTCAAGGAGAGCTTCGCCCACCTCGAGGCCCGCGGCCAGGCGATGGACGAGGTCTATGTGCGTGGACTCCTGTCGCTGGTCTTCTGGCTGGTCGTCTTCGTCGTCAACATCAAGTACATCTTCGTCATCACCCGCGCCTCCAATCGCGGCGAGGGCGGCATCTTCGCGCTGCTCTCCCTGATCCCGCGGGGACTGTCGGCCGAGGCGCGCCGCGGGCGCTTCATCATGTCCATGCTGGCGATCGCCGGCGCGGGCCTCCTCTTCGGCGACGGCATCATCACGCCGTCGATCTCGGTCCTCTCCGCCATGGAGGGCCTCGAGATCGCAAACCCCATCCTGTCGCCCCTCATCATCCCCCTCACGCTGATCATCCTGATCGGCCTGTTCTACGCCCAGCAGTTCGGCACGGCGCGCATCGGCGTCATCTTCGGGCCGGTGATGGTGGTCTGGTTCAGCGTGCTCGCCATCTTCGGCGTCATGGGCATCGCCAAGCAGCCCGACATCATCAGCGCGGTCAACCCCATGTTCGCGGTGGAGATGATCGTGCAGCACCCCACCGAGGTCTTCTTCCTCCTCGGCTCGGTCGTGCTGTGCGTCACGGGCGCCGAGGCGCTCTACGCCGACATGGGTCACTTCGGCATCAAGCCCATCCGTCTCGGCTGGTACCTGCTGGTCGGCCCCGCGCTCATCCTCAACTACTTCGGGCAGGGCGCCGCGCTCCTCACCCACCAGGACGCGGGCGGCGCCATGAAGGAGTTCAACCCCTTCTACGCGCTCGTGCCGCAGCCGCTCATCATCCCCATGGTCGTGCTGGCCACGCTCGCCACCATCATCGCCAGCCAGGCCATGATCTCGGGCGTGTTCTCGATCGCGCGGCAGGCCATCCGCCTCAACTTCTTGCCGCGGCTCGAGGTCGTCCACACCAGCGAGGAGCAGGAGGGGCAGATCTACCTCCCCTCCCTCAACGGCATCATGCTGGTCGGGTGCCTGTTCACGGTGCTGCTCTTCCCGAGCTCCACCCAGCTCGCCGCCGCCTACGGCATCGCCGTCACGCTCGACATGATGATCACGACCATCCTCTTCGCGGTGGTCGCGCGGCGGTTCTGGCGCTGGCGCCGCCGCTGGGTCATGCTGCTCGTGGGCCTCTTCCTGGTGGTCGACACGCTGCTCGCGGGCGCCAACATCATCAAGTTCACCTCGGGCGGCTGGTTCGCCATCGCCATCGCCTTCGCCGCCTTCGTGGTCATGACCACCTGGGTGCAGGGTTCGTTCTTCCTCGGTCGCAAGCTCGCCGAGGACTCGCAGTCGATCCACGACTTCCTGGCCACGCTGTGGACCGACGCCATCCCGCGCGTGCCCGGCACGGCCGTCTTCCTCACCACCAACTACAACACGCCGCTGGCGCTCAAGCACTTCGTCGAGCACGCGCACGTGCTGCACGAGCAGGTCGTGCTCATGACCATCGTGCCCTCCAACCTGCCCGTGGTGCCGCACGCGCGCCAGATCAAGGTCGAGTGGCTGCCCGACGGCATGTGGAAGATCACCGCGCTCTGCGGCTTCATGGAGAGCCCGAACATCCCGCGCTTCCTCGACCGCGCCCGCGCACAGGGCTTCAACTTCGATCCCGACCAGACCACCTACTTCGCGCGCCGCACCTCGGTGGTGCCCACCGGCACCTCGCGCATGGCAGGCTGGCGCAAGCGGCTCTTCTCGATGCTCTCGCGCAACTCCTCCGACGCCACCCGCTCCTTCAGCCTGCCCCCCGACCGCGTCGTCGACTTCGGCGCACAGGTCGAGCTGTGAGCGGTCGCGCCGTGGTTTGAGCGGTCGCGCCTGCGGGCGCTCCCTCTGGTGGGGATGACGGTTGGTGGGAGTGACTTGCGCGAGCCGGCGGAGACCTCGGGTGCCCGTCAGTCGCCGCGGAGCGGAGACTGCGGAACGTTGGACGTGAGCCGTCGATGGTTCCACGCCGGCCACCGAACTCTCCGGCCATCCACCAGTCGTCAACTCAGCAACCGCACGATCTCGTCGATCGCATCGTCGCCGAAGCGGCCCTCCTCGTCGAGCAGTTCGCGGATGCGCGTGCGCAGGCGCGCGGTCACGCCGCGCACCAGGTCGGCCATCTGCTGTCGCGACAGCGCGAACTCGGCCTCGAGGTCGCGGTAGGGCACGCCGTCGAGCGCGTGCAGGCGGAACACGCGCCACGCTCGGTCGCGGCCTTCGGCAACGAGCGCCTGCTCGACCTGCGCGCACGCCTCCGACAGGATCGCCCGCGCCCACGCGCGCTCGAACGCCGCCGCGGGATCGGGCTGCGCGCTCGCGAGCGATGCGATCGACGCATCGAGCGGCTTCTCCCGCGAGCGCTGCGCGTCGCGCACGATGCCGCGCACATGCAGCAGCAGGCCGTTCATCATCCATCGCCGCAGCGTGAGGCCCGATGCGTTCCACGCCTCGAGATAGGCGCGGCACGTGGCGGGCGTGCCGAACTTGGCGATGAGGAACGCGTGCACCAGCTCGCGCGGATCGCCGATCTCGCGCAGCGACGACCCCTGCGCGTACGCCTCCAGCGGCTGCGCATACCGCTCGATGACGCGCGCGGCGACGGCGGCCAGGGCCGGTTCGTCGCCGCGCGCATGCTCGATGAGCCAGGTCGCCTGCGTGGTGGGGAAGTACTGCGTGCGCCGCGGGCCCGATTCGCTGGCGCTGCCCTGCTCGGTCACGGGCAGGGGCCCCAGCTGTTGAGGAGCATCGCGAGATCGGCGCCGTTGACTGTTCCGGACCTGTTGACATCAGCAGCCGCGTAGTCAGGCCCGCCATCCGTGCCCCACTTGTCTAGCACGATGGCGAGATCGATGCCGTTTACCTCACCATTTCCATCGACGTCGGATGCGCAGCGGCAGGCATCGCCCAACTCGCAGCAGTCTGGGATGTGGTTCGAGTTGGCGTCTTGGAGAATGCCGGCGCGGATCTGTCCGTAGTCCGTGACACCGTCACCATTGCAGTCCGCAGACCACTCGATCACGGATTCGCCGGCGGCTAGCGCGCCTTTCCACTCGATTGTCGGGGACTCATCGGCCCAGCGCCCATAGTTCGAACCCTGGTTGGGTCGTGCGATGATCTCAAGGACGGTGCCGCAACCCACACTCGTTCCTTGGCACGCCCATCCGATGCAATCAGGCTCGGCGTTGCCCCACGTACCCCAAGGTGCGTAGAGAAACGGCTCGCCCGTGATCCATGTCCATGCACCTGGGTCGCATGAGTCCTTGGCTCGATATGCCCCGAGGAAGTAGTCGGCAGGTGCGTCCGACGCGAGCGCGAGAATGTGAGCGTTTTCAGCAGGACTCGTGATCGTTGCAAGATGGCCGCCAAGCCCGATCGCCCTCTGTCGCGCCGCTGGCCAGGTCATGAAGGTTCGTTCCAGCGCGTACCAGTGACCGTTCCCGCCTTGGTCAACACTCCACTGCGTGCCGATGGGTTCGCATGGAACGCCCTGTTCACAGCAGTCGGGAATGTTGTCGCCGTTCAGATCGATCAAGTCACCTGATTGAATCTGCCCGTAGTCCACGAAGCCGTCCGCGTTGCAGTCGGCTGACCACTCGACGACGGA
>CAIOCH010000609.1 GCA_903856525.1 uncultured bacterium
CGCGGCGTGGGCGACACCAAGTGGATCCTGGGCATCACCGTCTTCGGGTGCTACGGCATCCGGCTGCCGCTGGCGTGGTTCCTGGGCATCCACCTCGAGTACGGCCTCGTGGGCATCTGGTGGGGCCTCATGCTCGAGCTGGCGGTGCGGGGGACCATGTTCCTCGCGCGCTTCAAGTGGGGCAACTGGGAGTCGATCCGCGTATGAGCGGCGTGCCGCTCACGGGAGGCTTCTGAGCGGCGTGCCGCTCACGCAATCGTCGCGATGATGATGAATGGGATCGCACCCGCGACGAGGAAGCCGACGACCGCGAGGATGGAGGCGGCGACGCCACTGCTGCGGCTGTCGACGCTGCTGGCCAGGGCCTGCGAACCTGTCACGACCCACAGGAAGTATCCCAGCGGCAGCCCGCAGCAGGGAACGATCGACAACAGCAGCCCGCCCGACGAGTACGCGACCAGCTCGTAGGCGCGTCCGAAACCGAGCGGCTTGCCCCGGGACTGGATGAGCGCCGTGCACGCCGCGGGAATCGCGGCCACGAGCACGAATCCAAACGTGGCGGCGAGCATCCCCGCGAGCGCCATCAGGATCATGGTGAAGTCCGACCCCGCCACGCCGCCGGGAAGACCGCGCTGAGGGAAGCCGCTGAGGCCGAAGGTGAGCATCGAGCCCAGGAACGACGCGACCGCGGCGTTGATGAGCAGGAACACCGTCGCGGGAGCGAGCCGCGGCGTGCTGCCGAGACGGCGCGGCAGGAGCGACGAGTTGGTGAGCCCGAGCGCACAGGTGGACCACCAGCGGCGCACGGCGCCCTCGCCGCGGCGCGAGAGCCACGGGACCTCGGTGCGCTGCATCGCGTCCTGCTCGCGGCCGAAGTCGTGCGGCCGGATGATGCACGCGTCCATGGTGAGTTCGGTCGCGCAGCCCACGCACTGAAAGCCCGGCGGCTCGAGATGCCCGGCGCGGCTGGTGCCGTAGTACCCCGTCTCGCAGTGCGGGCAGCAGAATCGAACCTTGCCGCGGCCGTACTCGAAGTCGGCGGCCCGGTACGGCGTGCCGCACTCGGGGCAGAGACGCGGCGAACCTGCGGGCGGAACGGGCTGGTTCCAGAGGGCGTGGTCGCAGTTGGTGCAGCGCATGGGCGCGTCCTTGGTCGCTCACGGTCTCCGGTTGCGGGGCGCGCGGTCGATGGTCGACGATCCGGACCACGATCTGGCGCACGACGCACCTGCCGACCCGCGATCAGTCCTCCGGCGCCTCGGTGGTCACGCGGGCGCGGAACTCCGCCACCATGCGTCGCGTGATCGCACCGACCTTGCCCTCGCCGATCTGCTCGCCGTCGATCGAGCTCACTCCGATGATCTCGGCGGCGGTGCCCGTGAGGAAGACCTCGTCGGCGGTGAAGAGGTCCTCGAGTCGACAGGGGCGCTCCTCCACGGCGATGCCGCAGGCCGAGGCGACCTCGTTCATGACGAAGAGCCGCGTGACACCGTTGAGGATGCCCGCCGACACGGGTGGCGTGACCACGCGCGAACCGCGGATGAAGAAGATGTTGTCGCCGGTGCACTCGGCCACCTGGCCGTCGGTGTTGAGCATGATCGCCTCGTGCACCCCCGCCTCGATGGCCTCGACCTTGGCGAGGATGTTGTTGAGGTAGTTGAGGCTCTTGATCGACGGATCGAGGCACTCGATGGGGATGCGCGGCCTCTTGGCGACGATCACGGGCATGCCCTTCTCGTACATCTCCGCCGGGTAGAGCGAGATCTTGTCGACGATGACGATCGTGCACGGCTTGGGGCAGGTGAACGGATTGAGACCCAGCGGACCCGCGCCGCGGGTGACCACGAGACGGATGTAGCCGTCGCGGAGCCCGCTGGCTGCCACGGTATCGCGCACGGCCTGCTCGATCTCGCGGATGGTGTAGTGCAGCGTGAGGTGGATGGCCTTGGCGCTCGCCACCAGGCGGTCGAGGTGGCTCTTGAGCTTGAAGATCCGGCCGTTGTAGAAGCGGATCCCCTCGAACACGCCGTCGCCGTACAGCAGACCGTGGTCGTAGACCGAGATGTTGGCGTGATGCTTGTCGAGGAGATGACCGTCGAGCCAGACCTTCATGTTGCCTCCAGAAGGCGCGGAGTGTAGCGACCCACCGCCGCAGGCCGCGACCGCTCCAATCGAGCAGGACACCGACGACGCCCCGCGCAAGCGCGCTTCGACCGGTCCTCGCATTCGATTGCGCCTGATTCCCGCGGGCTTTCGCTCCTCGACTCCCGCACCTACGGGTCTGCCGGCGCCTCTCCGAAGTGCCCACGCCGCCGGGAAGTCACCCGAGTCGTAGACCATGTCCGCGGCGGAAGTCCGCGTCCATGCCGCGCAGGGCGTCGTCTTCTGATGGAGCGCTGTCGGAATCGTGGTCGGGTGGCTTGCGGCGCAGGAAGCGAGGGAGCCCCGCGATCAGGTGCGCGGCGCCGAACGAGCGGCCGTCGGCGCGTGGCGGTGGTTCGGGAACTGGCTGGCGACCCACATCCAATCGCGTCGCAGGCGCAGTCGACATCGAAGGTGCCATCAAAGGTGCCATGAAGGTGCCATGAAGGTGCCATAAAGGTGCCATGGGGGGGGGGGTCTCGCGCGGTTCGGTCAATGCGGCTGATGTCAGATTCCGTGCTGCACTTTTCTGACAACAGATTTCGTCCGCTGCAGGAAATCGCATGGGCTGAGACCAGCCACAGATGGAGATCCAGCCCGCCGAGATGGAGGAGGCTCGCGGTCGCGCATGCGTCCAAGGCACGGGGGGGACGGGCCGCGACGGGGGCTGTCAGGGCGGGATGGCCCACACGAAAGCGCGAGGACCTACCCGTTCAGCGTCCTGCTAGTGCTGCTTCCGAAGCGCCCCGCTCAGGATGCCGAGCTGCTCGCGGTACTTGACCACGGTGCGGCGCGCGATGGTCACGCCCCGCTTCTCGAGGGCCTCGGCGATCTCCCGGTCGGAGAGCGGCTTCGACTTGTCCTCGCCGGCCACGATCTCCTGCACCATGGCCTTCACGGCGTTCCAGCTCATCTCCTCGCCGTCGGCATTCTCGGTGCCGAGGGAGAAGAAGGTGCGGAGCGCCACGAGTCCGCGCGGGGTCTGCATCCACTTCTCGCTCACCGCGCGAGAGACGGTGGCCACATGGATGCCCAGCATGTCGGCGACCTCGATCATGGGCAGCGGCTTGAGGTGCTGCGGCCCCTGCTCGAACCACTCGCGCTGGCGGGCGAGCACCACGCGCACCACGCGCATGAGCGTGGTGTTGCGCTGCTCGATGGCCTCGATGATCGAGCGCGCCGCGCGCACGCTCTCGGCCACGAAGTTGCGGGCCTGGGTGTCGAGCTCGATGTCCTTCATCATCGCCTCGTAGTCGGGCGACACGCGCACGCGCGGGATGAGCTCGTCGGCGAGGCGCGCGGTGTAGTCGCCGCTCTCGGGGTCGTACTCGACGACCACGTCGGGAATGATCGCCGTCGACTCCGGCGGGACCAGCTCGCGCCCCGGGTTC
>CAIOCH010000610.1 GCA_903856525.1 uncultured bacterium
GCCAACTGCTCCGCGGGGTCGACGACGGGAACCATCTCCAACCTCCCACCGAACGAGACGATCACCTGATCGGACTCCGCGGACGAGTCCGGGGCGGACTGCGGCGCCGCAAAGGCGAGCGTGGCAAGGGCGAGGGCGGGCGGTGACGCGAAACGGCTCATGGTCATCGTGGACCCACTTGCGGAAAATGGCGCAAACGAGGATCCCTGCTGCGCCGGAACGATGGCGAGCTGATCGAGCCCCTCGGATTCAAGACTGAAGACGGCGACGAGCTGGTCGCCGCGAATGGTGCTCACCGCGCCGCCGCGGCTGCGGATGACCTCGACGCCGCCGTGCAGCGTGAGGCGGTAGAAGCGCGCAGGGGTGGCCGCGGGCATCGGTGCGGGGGTCGTTGCGGGCGTCGTTGCGGGCGTGCGGGTGCCACCTGCAGGGGCATCGTCCGATCGGCTCTCGCGCGAGACCGTGGACGGCGCACCTGCGGCCGACGCGATCGCTCGGTCACCGTCCTCCGTCGCCGCCCGCACATCGAGCGCCGCATTGGCCGCCCGCTGCTCCCGCCGCTTGGCCGCCACCGCGCGCGAGGCACGGTCAATGCGGATCGGCTCCAGCGCCCGGTCGACCACCAGCGTCTCGATGCCATCGCCGCTCGCGTCGAGCACGAGCGTGAGTCCCTCTCCGGCAAAGCTGCCCGCGTCGGTCTCGATGCGCACCGCGCGCTCGCAGCGCACTTCGCCCGCCACGCCGTCGAACTCCGCCTCGTCGGCATGCACCACGATCGACGGCGCATCGCGCAGCACATCGACCTCGCGTCCGTCGACAGGCTTGAACAGCCGGATCACCACGTCGCCCGCAAGCGACCCGGACTCGAGCGCGCGCTTGGGCACGCTCACGAGACCACCCTGCGCCGACATGGTCATCACGCGGCCATCGCGCTGGAACATGCGTGCCCGTGGCTCGGTCATGCGCAGGCGGCTTCCTGGTTGCGGTTCCAGCCTTGCGGCGCTGTACTGCTGTGCGAGCCGCCCCGTCTCGTCGGCCACCTGCACCCACGCGCCCTCGGTCAGGCTGATCGCGGTCTGCTCCGACAGCGAGCCGCTCGCGTTCGCCAGCTCCTCGGCGGTCGCCACGCGCGGCGCGAGCAGCGCCTGCGCATCCTTGATGCGCCCCTCGCGCTTCGACGGCGGCGTGCCTTGGTCGAAATTGAGCGCTGCCACGATCACCAGCACCGCGAGCGCACCCGCGGGCACGGCGAACACGAGTCCGCGCCGCCGCTGCAGCAGCCCGACCCAGCGCGACATCACGGCTCGGCCCCCGCGCGCCCCGGCCGCGCGGTCGCCACGAACCCGGGATCAAAGACCCGCACCGCGTCGGTCCAGCGTCCCTGTGACTTGAGGATGTGCTCGACGGCGTCGCGCACGGCACCCGATCCACCCGGCCGCGGCGTCACGAAGCGCGCCACATCGAGCACCTCCTGTGATGCATCGCGCACCGCAATGGGCAGACCGCAGCGGCGGAGGATGGGCAGGTCGGGCAGGTCGTCGCCGATCATGGCGGCATCGTCCGCGGCCATCCCGAGCTCGCCCAGCAGACCCTCGAAGGCACCGCCCTTCTCCTTGGAGCCGCTGATCACGTGCCGGACGCCGAGTTCGCGAAGGCGATGCCGCAGCGCCATGCCGTTGCGACCGGTGATCACCGCGATCTCGAGCCCGAGCCGCGACCACATGCGCAAGGCAGCGCCATCACGCACATGGAAGCGCTTCTGCTCGTGACCGGCATCGTCGATCGAGATGCCGCCGTCGGTGAGCACGCCGTCCACGTCGAGACAGAGGAGTCTGATTCGCTCGAGCGCCACGCGGCGAGTGTACCCGCCCCGCGCCCGCGGGGCTGTTGCCGACGTCCGCTACGTGCCGAGGATCAGGAGACCCAGGGTGAAGTAGATCCCAGTGGTCGCCGTGTCGGCCAGCACCAGCGCCACCGGCCCAGCGGCCACGCTCGGATCGAGCCGCATCGAGTGGAGCAGGAGAGGGATCGCCCCGCCCGCGACCGCCGCGAAGATCATGCTGCCCGCCACCGCAGCGAGCATCATGCCCGCCGCCGGCAGGCCTCCGCCCCACAGCATGCTGATGGCCGCCACGATGGCTCCCGAGCATATGCCCAGCACGAGGGCCGTGCCCGCCTCGGCGCGCAGTCCACGCAGCGCCGACGCGAGCGTGCGCTTGTCGGGGCCCGTGCCCACGGTCAGGGTGAGCGCCTGCATGGCCACGCTCTCGCCGAGCGTGAGCACCAGCGGGAGGAAGAAGGCGAGCAGCACCACTTCCTTGAGGAGGTCCTCGAACAACCACGCGATCACGGCGCACAGCACCCCGCCGCCGATGTTGCAGAGCAGCCACGGCATGCGCATGCGGAAGCTCTCCCACGCGGTCAGCGACTCCACGTGGCCGAGGTCGAGTCCGAGCGTCTGGAACACCTGGCGCACACGGTCGCGCTCCGCACGCTCGAGCTGCTCGCGCGCGTACTGCTCCACATCGATCGCACCCACCAGGCGCCCCTCGCGGTCGACCACGGGAATGGCGAGCAGCCGCCGCTTGCGGAAGATGTCGAGCGCCTCGTCCAGCGACATGTCGATGGGGATCGTGGTGAGGTCGGTGCGCATCACGTCGGCCACGCGTTCGTGCGGCGACGAGAACAGGAGTGCCCGCGTGGGCACCTGGCCGACGAGCCGGTCGTCGTCGTCGACCGCGTACACATAGACCACGGGATTGTCGATGGCGCGCCGACGCAGCTCGTCGAGCGCCTCACCGATGGTCTGGTTCACGTTGACCGCGGTCTGCACGGTGCGGATGCCGTGCAGCACCGGCACGGCGAGCCGCGATGGCTGGTTGGACCTGCTGGAGCGCGATGCGCGCGGCTGCATGGCGGCAGCGTACCGACCGCGGACCGTGCACGTGGCGGTATGCCTCGCCGCGTCGACGCGCGGAGAGGCTCACCGCGCGGCCGGCACCGATCCCTGCGCGTTCGATGCGAGCATGGCCGCCAGAATGTCGTACGCCGCGTGCGCGCCCACCGCGATACCGAAGCCGCGCATCGCATAGAGGATGCCGAAGTAGACCCCCGCGGCGAGGTAGAACACGACACGCGCCGGCGCGATCGCCCCGCTCTCGCCGCGCAGCGGGTGATAGGCCATGAAGGCAACGGCACTCAGCCCCACGGCGATGGCCACCGCCGTGCGCCGCGGAGTCTTGAGCACATCCTCGAACACGACGAGCAGCAGGCCGATGAGGCCGAGCCGGAACAGCAATTCCTCGTAGATGCCCGCGCCAACGGACACGGCGATCCGCGCGGAGAGCGGCAGCTCGGCGAACTCCACGCCGCCCGCGGCCGTCGCCTCGGCGGGTATGCGCAGCACGGCCTGCGAGAGCACCAGCAGCGGCAGCGCCAGCAGCAGGCTTTCGCTCCACATGAGCC
>CAIOCH010000611.1 GCA_903856525.1 uncultured bacterium
AACCACTCCATCTGGTTGGTCATCGCGTAGTGCCGTTCGGTCCCGCCCGAGATGTGCGCCACCTTCTCGAACCGCCCCGAATTGACCGCACGCTCCCATCCCGCGGTGATCTCGGCGTGGTCGTACCCGTAGACCTGGTCGTGAAAGCCGTGCGCGAGTTCGTGCAGCACCATCCACGGCTGCGCGTGCGTCCATTCGACGAATGCGCGCGCGTTGCCGATCTCCACAGAGCGCTCCTTATCGGGGTTGTAGCCGTTGGGGCCGAGCCAATCGCGCGACACGTGGTAGCACATGCACGCGGTCTTGGGCATCTCAAGCTCGGCCCAGATGGGGATCGTGCGAAGCCGCGTAAGCGCCTCGGCGGGAACGGCGCGCACGATCGCGTAGAGCTGGTGGTCGAGCTCCTCGAGCGTGGCGGCACACAGCGCAGAATCGGCGGTAAGCGCGGGATTCACGCGCACCGTCCATCCGCGCATCGTCCGCACGAGGTAATCGGCGGTGGGTGTGAAGGCACTCGTCCCGCCGGCGGGCGCGGCTCCGCCGGTCGAGCCGGACGGAGCCACGCCTGCAGCGGCGAGGATCGAAAGCGAGAGCACGGCGGCTGCGGTGATCGGATGGCGCATCCGCCCATCGTCGCACGGATCCCGGCGAACAGCCAGTCTGACCGGCCGCCGCTGCACTCTCGGGCGCGGTGTGTCACCGCCGCCGACGGCGCGCGACCAGTCCGCTCACGCCCACCAGTGCGATCGCCCCCGGCGCGGGCACGAGATTCGCCTCGACCCACCCCGCGGCCGCCGCGTGATCAGCCTCGGCCATGCCCAGGTTGAAGACGGCGTAGAAGACCTCGCTCGTCGCGAGTCCGCTCGCGGACACGGTGAACGATGCGAGGTAGATGCCGTTGGCGGGATCAGCGCCGCCCGCGCCAAACAGCGTGTACTCGGGGTGCAGGTCGAGCCCCGCGGTCACCGCGAAGCTGAAGGATCCGCCCGCGTTCGTGGTGGCGTCCTGTCCGCCGTACGACGCGAAGAGCCACGACGACGACGCGTCGAAGCCCGCGCCGTTCCAGCGGCTGAGTCCGCTCAGCAGGTTCATCGTGAGCGTAGTGCCCACGAGGTCGGAGCCGATGCCTGGCTCGTCGGTGCTGAAGGGAAATGCGGGATCGATGCCGAACTCGGCCTCGAACACGCGCTGCGACGGGTTGACCACCTCGCCGGTGAGGTGATCCCAGCCGCCGGTGACGAGTGCGCCGTTGCTGGCGGTCACCCAGAGGTCGGTGTGCGGTTCCTTCTTCTCGGCAAGGGCGGGCGATGCAAGAAGCAGGGTGGAGGAGACGAATGCGAAGAGGGTCTTGCTGTGATTCGTGCTGTGGTTCGTGCTGTGATTCGTGCTGTGATTCATGGGGCAGACGCGCGGTGCGCGCTCCGGAATGGTCGAGTGGAAGTGAAGGAAACGAATGTGGAGGTCCGCGTGGACCTCGCAAGTGAGGGGCGGGGTGGATCCGCGAGGATGTGCGTCAGCCGCACGCACCCCAGGCCGAGAGCATCACGGCGAGATCGGCGGCGTTGGTGTCGCCGTCGTCCGTGAGGTCTGCGTCGGGGGTGCCCCACGCCGAAAGCAGTGTGGCGAGGTCAGGTGCTCCGACATCGCCGTCACCATCGAGATCCGCCGGGCAGGGCGATGCACCGCCGGTCAGATTCGCCGCAACCCACGCCAGCGCCGCATCGTGCTCCGCGACGGAGGCCCCGTCGTTGAACACGATCCAGAACGGTGCGCTCGGCATCGTCACGCCATCGGTCGAGTAGAGCTCGAGCTCGACGACGTAGATGCCCGTGGCCGGCAGCTTGCCGCCCGCGGAGCGCAGGGTGAAGTTGAGGTGCCGGTGCCAGCCGCCGTTCGACTGCACCGCGAGGTCGAAACCCGCGGTGAAGTCGCTGCCGACGACGGACGAGAGCGTGAGGAACTTGATCTCCAGCTGCTCGTCGGCGACGGGCGCGAGCCCACCGTCGATGAA
>CAIOCH010000612.1 GCA_903856525.1 uncultured bacterium
CGCCGGCGCTGCGGCTGCGCTCGCGCGCGGCCTCCATGAGCGCCTCGTAGCCGGCGACGTCGACGGTCATGCCCGCCTCCTCGGCCATCACCTGCGTGAGGTCGATCGGGAAGCCCGAGGTGTCGTGCAGGCGGAACGCGTCGTCGGCGGCGATCTGCGTGCCGCCGGCCTTCTTCACGCGCGCGGCGGCGTCGGCGAACAGCGCGAGGCCGCGCTCGAGGGTCTTGCCGAACTGGACTTCCTCCTCCTCGATCAGCTGCGCGACGCGCTTGGCCGCGGGGGCGAGCTCGGGGAACGCGCCGCCGAGGCTGGCGACGACCGCGGGCACGAGGTCCTTGAGGAACGGCCCGCGCACGCCGAGGGTCTGGTGGCCGTGGCGCACGGCGCGGCGCAGGATGCGGCGCAGCACGTAGCCGCGGCCCTCGTTCGAGGGTGTGGCGCCGTCGGTGAGCGCGAGCGTGAGGCAGCGGATGTGGTCGGCGATCACGCGGTAGGCGATGTCGGTGTGGTCGTCGAGCCTGCCCGAGTAGGCGCGCGCGCCGGTGCGGGCGCGGATCGCCTCGAAGACGGGCGCCCACAGGTCGGTGTCGTAGTTCGAGCGCTTGTCCTGGATCACGCTCACGAGGCGCTCGAGGCCCATGCCGGTGTCGACATGCTTCGCGGGCAGCGGCTTGAGCGAGCGGTCCGGCTCGCGGTTGAACTGGATGAACACGTGGTTCCAGATCTCGAGCACATCGGGGTCGCCCGAGTTCACGAGGTGCGCGGCGTTGCGGCCGCCGCCGATCCGGTCGTAGTGGATCTCGGTGCACGGTCCGCACGGACCGGTGTCGCCCATCTCCCAGAAGTTGTCCTTCATGTTGCCGGGGATCACATGGTCCTTCGGCAGAAGCGATTCCCAGAGGGCCTTCGCCTCGAGGTCGGGCTCGAGGCCCGCGGCGGGGTTGCCCTCGAACCAGGTGGCGTAGAGGCGGTTCGGGTCGAGGCCGTACACCTTGGTCAGCAGCTCGAAGCCCCAGCGGATCGACTCCTGCTTGAAGTAGTCGCCGAACGACCAATTGCCGAGCATCTCGAAGAAGGTGTGGTGGTAGGTGTCCTTGCCCACATCCTCGAGGTCGTTGTGCTTGCCGCCGGCGCGGATGCACTTCTGCGTGTTCACGGCGCGCGTGTAGTCGCGCTTGCCGCGGCCGAGGAACACGTCCTTGAACTGGTTCATGCCCGCGTTGGTGAAGAGCAGCGTGGGGTCTTCGTGGGGGACCACCGGGCTCGACGGCGCGAAGGTGTGCCCCGCCTTCTCGACGAAGAAGTCGATGAAGGCCTTGCGGATCTCGGCAGCGGTGGTGGGACGCGAGGAAGAAGTGGCGGACATGGAGCGGAGAAGATAGCGCGGTCGGTGCCTGGCACGTGTCGTGCACTGACTGGCACCGAACGGCACGTGCCGATGTCTGGGCGGGAAGGCGGATTTCGCTCGGGTGCCGGTGAGGTGGAGGAGTCGGCGCGAACGGTGTCTGGCACGTGTCGGGTACACGCGTGCACCGACTGGCACGTGCCAGGCACCGACCTGGCGGATCGTGTTAGGCTGCGGGTATGGCTCCTCGCAGACCGATCATCGGCGGCAACTGGAAGATGAACCTGACGCGCGCCGAGGGACTGGCGCTCGCCGCTGCGGTTGGGGATGTCGCCTCGGCGTACCCAAGGGTCGAGGTCGCGGTGTTCCCACCGTTCCCGTACCTCGATGCCGTCCGCGCCGAAACCACTCCGGCCGTTGCCGTAGGTGCCCAGGACTGCTCTGCCGAAGCCAAGGGCGCCTTCACAGGCCAAGTCAGCGTTGGGATGCTCGTAGATATAGGTGTGACTTCCGTGCTTATCGGACACTCCGAGCGCCGCCACGGGCTGGGGGAAACCGACGCCATCCTTTGCCGCAAGCTCGCGCGCGCCGTCGATGGGGGTGTCTTGCCTGTCCTGTGCGTGGGCGAAACCCTCGCCGAACGTGATGCCGGTCGCGCCCACGAGGTCATCGCCACCCAGCTCCGCGGTGCCCTCGACGGGCACTCCGAAGCCTCGATGTCGCAACTGGTTATCGCCTACGAACCCGTCTGGGCCATCGGCACGGGACGCACCGCCACGCCCGCCGATGCCGCCGAGGCGCACCGCACCGTGCGGCGAACGCTGCAGGATCTGTATAGTGCCCGATTCGCCGAGAAGGCCCGCGTGATGTACGGCGGTTCGGTGAACGCCAGGAACGCCGCCGAGCTCTTCGCGCAAGAGGACATCGACGGCGGGCTCGTGGGCGGCGCCTCGCTGATCGCGTCGGATTTCGCCGCGATCATCGCCGCCGCAGCGGGTCGTTAGCCGATAGACACCATCCGCCCCCAGCCGGGGCCGTCCGCAGCACGCCATCGGCCGCCCGCATCCGGCGCGGCCCAACGCATCGGGTTCCCATGTCCATCCTCTTCAACATCCTCACGCTCCTGTTCATCGTCGTCTCGGTCGCCCTCGTGCTGATCGTCCTCGTCCAGCGCCCGCAGGGCGGTGGCCTGACGGGCGCCTTTGGCGGCGGCGGCGGAACCGACACCGCGTTCGGCGGTCGCACGGGCGACGCGCTCACCGTGGCCACCATCACCGCGTTCACGATCTACCTTCTGATCGCCATCGGACTCAACATCACCACCAACGCCGCGCGAAGCGCCGCGATGGAGCCCGCGTCGAACACAGCCGCGCCGGCCGATGGTGGGACTGGCACCACGGCTCCCGCCGATGGAACCACGCAGCCGGGATCCACGCCCGCGCAGGCAATCCCGATGTCGCCGGAAGAGGTGCAGAAGCTGATCTCCGAGACCGACCCCAACCAGGCGACCCCTGCGAGCCCCGCCCCCGCGACTCCCGAACCCGCTCCGGCGCCTGCGCCCGCAGCGCCCGGCGGCTTCTGATCCACTGCTGCTTCGGCCACTTGCCGCGCAGCGTGCCCGCTGCAGTTGCCCGGGGTACGCCGTTGGCGCGAGGACCTGCTCCCCGTGACCCTCTCCCCGTGACCCTCTTCCCGTGATCCGCTCCTCATGATTCGCTCCTCATGATCCGCTCCATGACCGGTTTCGGCTCCGCCACCGCTGACGCGGAGGGCTGCCGTTTCTCGGTGGAGATCAAGAGCGTCAACAACCGCTTCTTCAAGGCCACGGTGCGTCTGCCCGAGGAGCTCTCGACGCTCGAGACCGAGCTCGAGACCGCGGTGGCCAAGCGCCTCGGCCGCGGCAGCGTGATGGTGCTGGTGCGCTTCGTGCCCGGCGGCGCCGTGGCGGCCGCAGAAGTCAACCCCGATGCAGCGCGCAGTGCGCTGACCGCGCTCATGGCGGCGCTGCCCGCCGAACTCCGCGACCGCGCCACCGTTGATCTCGGTGCGCTCCTCACCGTTCCCGGCGTCCTCCGCACCGACGGCGTCGAGCAGATCGTGGAGATGGCGCGGCC
>CAIOCH010000613.1 GCA_903856525.1 uncultured bacterium
CAACCCCATCCTCGTGCTCGCCGACGAGCCCACCGCTTCACTCGACCCCGACAACGCGGCCAACGCGGTACGGGTGCTGCGCGACGCCTGCCGCGAGCAAGGCGCTGCGCTGCTCGTCGTGTCGCACGATCCCTCGCTCGAATCCCACTTCGCGCGCAGGGAGCGGCTCGACGCGATCGGCGTCGCTGTCGGAGCTGCGGGAGGTGCGGCATGAGCGACTTCGCGATCGTCCTCCGCAGCCTGCTCGCGCGCCGCTTCTCGACCATCGTGGTGGTCCTGCTCGTGGCCATCAGCGCCGGGCTCTTGCTCGCCATTCTCTCGCTGCGCACGGCGGGCGAGCGCGCCTTCCAGCGCGGCACGGGCAACGCCCATCTCCTCGTGTCCAAGGACGGCAGTCCGCTGGTGAGCGTGCTCAACGGCCTCTTCTACGCCAATCCACCCAAGGCGCCCATCGCCTACGGCGAGCTCGCGCAGATCCGCGCCTCGTTCCCGTGGGCCATGTTCGTGCCCACGGCGGTGGGCGACAGCTATCGCGGCTTCCCCGTGGTGGCCACCACGGGCGAGTTCTTCAGCAAGTTCGAGCCGGTGCTCGGCGAGCCCTGGACCTTTGCCGAGGGCCGCGCGTTCGAGCGCAGCTTCGAGGTGGTGATCGGCGCCGGCGTCGCCCGCGAGACGGGCCTGCGCATGGGCGCCGAACTCGTGCTCACCCATGGCTCGGGCAAGTCGCGCGAGGGCGGCGAAGCGGAGCACGCCCATGTGCACGAGGAGTACAAGTTCACGGTGGTGGGCATCCTCGCCCCCACCTCGTCGCCGCACGACCGCGCGCTCTTCAGCGACCTCGAGTCGACCTGGATCCTCCACGCCCACGACCGCTTCGAGCGCGAGGGCAAGCACAAGACGGTCACGGCGGGCGATCTCGTCGAGGAGGACCGCGTGGTCACGGGCGTGCTGCTGCGCCTTCCCTCGCGCGACCCGCGAAGCGCGCCGCCGGCGCTGGTGGCCCAGTACGACAAGATGCGCCGCGATGGCTCGCTCACGGTGGCCATTCCCTCGAACGAGGTGCAGCGGCTCTTCTCGATCGTGGCCAGCATCGATGTCCTGTTCCTGGCGATGGCCGCGGCCACGCTCGTGTCGTCGGGCTTTGCCATCCTGCTCTCCATGATCAACTCGATGGCCGAGCGGCGGCGTCAGGTGGCCATCCTGCGCGTGCTCGGCGCCAGCCAGGCGCGCATCTTCTGGCTGGTGCTCACCGAGAGCACTGTGGTGGGCCTCGCTGGTGCCGCGCTCGGCGTGGTGGTGTGTGCGGTCGGGCTGTTCGCCGCCACGCGCTGGCTGATCGCGGCGCACGGCATCGTGATCGCGCCCGAGCTCGACCCGCGCAGCGCAGTGCTCGTGGCCATGGGAACGACGCTGCTCGCGGCGATCGCGGGTATCGTTCCGTCGGTGCTCGCGTACCGCACGCCGGTGGCCCGCAACCTGCGGCCGCTGGGATAAGCGTGCCCGAAACCAGCCGCGCGTCGGAAACGCTCGGGCGTGCCGAGAGAGATCGTTGTCGATGAAGATCGTCTGGACCATCGTCACACTGCTGCTCCTCGGGGGGCTGGTGGTGCTGTTCCAGCCCGAGGCCAAGCTCGACCGCGAGTGGGCTGGGGCGCTCGAGCCCTCGACGCCCGCATCGCCTTCGGACGCGGCGGATGGCGCCGGAGGACGCGCGGACGTGGAAACCGCGCCAGCGCCCAAGCCCAGCGTGTTCGACGAACAGCCCCGCGCCGCGGGTGCGACCGCACCGAAGGCGGACGAGCGCAAGTACCAGCCTTCGGTGGAGCCCAATCGCCCCGCCGCCGACGCGATCGCCGGCGGCGCGCGCTTCGAGCCTGAGCTCCCCATCATTCCCGAGGCGGAACTGCTGCCCAGCACCTTCATCCGCCTCGCCGATGGCACCATCTCGGTGGACGACGCCTGGACGATCCGCGGCGAGGGCACCGTCGAGTCTCCGTACGAGATCTCCTGGGAGTTCCTCGCGAGCGCGCAGGAGGAGTACATGCCGCGCCTCGGTGAGAAGAAGCTGCCGGCACGCATCGCCTTCCTGTCGGGCAAGCAGATCAAGATCAGCGGCTATCTCGCGTTTCCATTGGTGGCGCCCACCTCGAGCGAGTGCCTGCTCATGCTCAACCAGTGGGACGGCTGCTGCATCGGCGTGCCACCCACGCCCTACGACGCGGTCGAGGTGCGCCTGGCCAGCGAGATCCGCGGCTGGAAGAAGCACACCATCAACTTCGGCTCGATCGAGGGCATCTTCCGCGTCGAGCCGTACCTGGTGGAGAACTGGCTCGTGGGGCTCTACCTCATCGAGGACGGGAAACTCGACACCGAACTCTGACGGCCGCGCGGACGCGCTATCTTGCGCGTCATGATGCGTTTCCCCCGACTTGGGCTCCTTGCCGCTGCGGTGATGTCCGCAGTGGCCTCTGCCGCGATCACCACCGTCGTGTGCGCCGATCCACCCGCGGAACCGACCGCGCCCCCGCTCGAGCCGGGGCCGATGGCGCCGATCCACTACCCGACCCACGAGTCGGTGGGCGACCGGCTGATCGGCCTCGCCAACATGGCCAAGGGCCGCGCCTCGATCGTGCGCGTGGCGACCAGCCGCGAGGGACGAACGGTGCAGGCGCTCGTGCTCGGCGAGCAGGACATGACCAAGCGCCGCCCCGCGATGCTCGTGGTGGCGGGCATGGATGGCGTGAACCTCGGCTCCACCGAACAGTGCCTCGCCGCAGTCGAGGTGCTGCTGCGCGACCATGCGCCCATGCTCGACGCCATGCGGCTGTATGTGATCGCCGAAGTGAACCCCGACGCGCGCAACTTCGCGATCACGCGCAAGCACCCGCGCGCCACCAACGCGCGCGTGGTCGACGACGACCGCGACGGCAAGTTCGACGAGGACGCGCCCGGCGACTACAACGGCGACGGCTTCGTGAACATGTTGCGCCGCGTGGCGCCACCGGGC
>CAIOCH010000614.1 GCA_903856525.1 uncultured bacterium
CCACGGCATCCACGCACGCGGGCAGCGGCGGCGGGACGACGGTCACGGCCACCGGCGAGGTGAGCGTGGTCTTGGGGCTGGCGCCACCAACGACGAAGTACACGGGAACGGTCGCGACCAGATCCACCGTGACCGACGACGACTGACCGCAGGTGTCGTCGTTGCAGGCGATGGAGCCCGAGCCCGGCGCGCAGCCGTCGAGGACCGCGATGCGGGTGTCCTCGTTGCTGGCGCAGGTGTTGAAGGTGTACGAGCCGGTCGCAGTCGGCGTGTACTTGAAGTAGTTGGCGTTGTAGACCGTGAATCCGCACGAACCGACGACGAGGTCCTCGGCCGTGGTCTGGTTGAGGGCCAGCGTGCTGTTGCCATTGCCCACGGTGGGGTTGGTGGCGTCGCACGGGTCGTACCACGGGGTCACGGCCACGGCGTACGGCGAGGGGAGATCCACGCCGGCGACGGTGCTGCCCATGACGATGTAGTAGACGCTGCCCGCGGTGGCCTGGAGGGTCACCGTGGAGCCCGAGGCGCCGCACGAGGTGCCGCAGGCGACGACGTTCGAACCAGCGGCGCAGCCGTCGAGGATCGCGAGACCCGACGACGCAGCGCCGGCGCAGGTGGAGAAGTCGTAGTTGCGGGTCGCGGGCGCGGTGAACTTGTAGTAGTTCGCCTTGTAAAGCGTGCCGCAGGCGCCGAGGTTGAGGTCGGCGATGTCGGTGTTGCGCACGAAGAGGTTGTTCGCGCCGACACTGACGCCCGGGTTGGTCGGCGCGCACGGATCGTACGGACCGCTGCCGGCACCGGTGTCGCCGACGGAGATACCCACGCCAGGAATCGACTCCCACGCGAGCTCGGTGATGGTGCGGTCGGCGCCATTGATGGCCGCGCCGATGTTGAAGCGACCCCAGCCGTAGTGGGTCTGGCCGTCGGCGGCGACGAAGCGGAAGCCGAAGTAGTTCGCCGAGTTGAGCTTCCAGTTGCCGGCAGCAGCACCCACGACCACCGCGCCCGAGCCGTAGCTGCCAGTCGCGCTCACGAGCGTACCCGGGGCGAGGTTGCCCGCGGAGCCCGTGGTGACGCCGGGGTAGCGCATCATGCCGGTGCCCGTGGCGTTGAACCACGTGAGCGACGTCGCCGAGTAGGGATTGATATCCCAACCCGCGACGACCGAGCCCGCGGAGCCCGTGGCCAGCGTCTCGACATTGATGTAGAGGCCATCGATGTTGGCCGGCACGGTCATGGCGACCTGGGTGTAGATCACGTCCGCCGAGGCGAGTTCAGCCGCGAGGAACGGCGACGCCGCTGCGACCGTCGCGCACGCAGCGAAGTGGCGCGTGAGGCGCTTTGCGAGCGCCGAATTCGAGTGGGACAAGGCCATCTGCTTTCTCCGTATCACACAGCGCACTCCGCGCCGCGTCCTGTTGTGTCATCGGGCGCGCACGGACCATCCATGCTGCGCGAGGCAAACCACAAATGGAAAGGTACGGGCAGATTGATCAGAACCAAACGGAACAATCGGACTCGATGGGAATCGCTGCCGCGGAACGAGTCCTATAACGTGTTATCCCCAACTGTTGAGGAGCACCGCGAGATCGGAACCATTCACGGTTCCGCTGCCGTCGATGTCTCCCGCGCCCGATCCCATCCAGTTGCCGAGCAACAGCGCCAGATCCACGCCATCAACCCGCCCATCGCCATCGACATCGGCAGGGTTCGCTGCTGGTGCGATGAAGGTGATCCTCAGGGGTGACGTCGGAGGAAGCGGCTCTACCGCCGACCATGTCCCAAGGCCGAACAGGTGGGCCTGACCTCCGAGCGTCGTGAACTCAAGCCGCGAAGAACCTCCCGTGACGCCGCATCCGTCGTCATTGAGCCCTCGCACGCTGTCCGGATCGCCGCACGACGACAGCCACGCCACGATGCTGTCGAACCCCTGCGCCTGGCAGGTGTCGAGGCGGTAGGTGCCCGATTGCGGTGCGGTGAAGCGAAGGTAGTTGGCCTTGTGGATCACCACGGTTTGTGCCCCGCCCACGACAAGGTCGGGCAGCACTGAGTTCAGCGCCACCGTGTTGGCACCCACCCCGAGGTCGATGATGGCGGAGCATGGATCGGCCGGCGGTTGCGCAGCGGCGATCGTCAGCACGAGCGACGACGGCGGCAGCGCCGCCGTGTTGTAGAGTCCTGCGGCGATCCAGACGGTCTCGCCCGCACCCGCCGTGAACCTCACCCGCGAGGCCGAGCCGCAGTCGTCGTCGTTGCACGCGAGCACCGAACCGCCGTCGCCGCAGCTGCCCAGGACGGCAACCACCGTGTCGGTCGGCTGCGCACAGGTGTCGACGATGTACGTTCCCGCCGCGGGAGCCGTGAAGCGGAGGTAGCTTGGTTTTCCGATGTCATAGAGCACGCCTCCGCACTCGACGGGAAGGTCGGGCGCGTGGTCGAACATGGGAAGCGTGTTCGCCCCGAGGCTCGCCGTCACCGCCTCGGCGCAGGTGTCCACGGGGGGCGGGAGCAGCTCGATGGAGAGCGAACCCGTGGCCGGCGGCGTGGTCGACGCATATCCACCCACGCAGATGAGGTACGTGAAGCCGGCGGTCAGCTCAAAGTTGAAGGGCCGACCAGGGTTGCCGGGAAACAACTTGCTCGCCCAGAGGCCGGCACCGCCTGTGAAGGCGCAGGCGTCGTCGTTGTAGGCGAGCGTGTCCCACGCGAGATCCGGGTCGAAGGGGCACGACTCGGCGATGCCGAGCTTGGTGTCGACCGACGCGCCGCACACCCCGATGATGTACTGCCCCGTGACATCGGGGGTGAATGCGAACCAACCTGCCTTGTGGATGTACGCCTCGCCGAAACCCGCGGTGGAACGGGCCAGCTGCGCCTCGAAGGTCGCCAGGTTGGAGAACGGCGTGTCGCCCGAGAGCACCGGCTGCGGCTTGAGGCAGTTCCCGCTCTGGGCAACGGCGATGGACGAGACTCCAGCCGCGAGCAGCGCGACGTAGGAAACGAAACGCATGGATGGTCCTCTGCGCGCACGCGGGACGACGCGGGCGCGACGCAACAACCGTCACGGATGAGCCGAGCCAAGACGACAGGCCCAGCGGCAACGGCGAGAGTATGCACCGTCCCAACGACCGCGGAGGAAATCCGAAGCCCCCGCGCAGAAATGACCCGTAACCGTCCACAGAGAATCAAGTTACGGACACAGCGGCTCCCAAAGTCGTCGCTTCTGATTTTCGCCGAATCGCGACCGCGCCAACGCCGCGAGTGCGCACCACCGGGATTCCCTCACGTGCACCCTCACGCGTGGACACCTGGATCGTCCTTGAAGTTGCAGGACTTGGCATCGCCGCTCCCTCGGCGCTGCGTATCTCCGCATGATTCAATGCACACCCGCGGATGTCGAACGGCGAGGATCGCCGTCGGGGTCCGCCTCACGATGAAGCCGGACCCACGCATGACCAAGCAGCGCAACATCGGGAATTCCGCAACCGCACCCCGCAAGGCGACCGAAGGCGGCCGCTTCGCCCGACCGTCGGGCCTCGGTGTCCTGCTGGTCGCTGCCGTTGCTCCGATCGGCGCAGCCACGACCAGCCTGCACGCGCAGGCGCCACAGCTCAGCTACCACTCGACGTCGGTGATGGTGGGCGACACGCGCTACTTCACCACCGACATCTTCGTGTCGTTCGACGAGCCCTGCGGCCGCGTCCTGCTGTACTACCAGAGCTCCGCGCACCTCGCAGGCGTGGGCGGTGGTTTCTTCCACGCGTCGGTGCCCGGCGTGCCCGCGTCGATGGTGCCCGCCCCCAACAACCAGGGGCTCTGGTCGGTCGACACCCACTTCTGCATCGGCGGCGACACGCAGGTGCCCTCGTCGGGGATCGGCGGCGTGACGCCCGATTGGGACCCCGCGTTCGGCGTGACCTCGTCGTACCAGCCCGGGTGCTTCTTCGTGATACCCCCCACCGAGAACACGAGCTTCGCGGGCGATGACCTCAAGATCCGCGTCGCGCGCTTCAGCATCGCCGAGTCGCAGTTCAATCCCGACGCCGCGGTGCACTTTGCATCGCGCTTCGCCATCAACGGCGTGCCGGGAACAACGGCCGAGTTCCACAATCTGTCGATCGTGGCGCCCTTCCAGTTGCTCGCGGGCGGGACCACCACGACCGGCGACATCCCCGCGGGCACCGGTCAGTGCTTCGTCGACCAAGGCAGTGGAGGCGGTGGCGGTGGAGGCGGCTTCGCCGAGCCACCCGCGGGTATCGCCAACCTCAATCCGCCGAGCTTCGACTTCAACGGCGACGGCACCTTCGACCTGATGTGGCACCACTCCATCACGGGCCAGACCAGCCACTGGCTGATGGACGGCACCGCGCGCGTGGGGGGCGGTGGTTTCCCGTGGTCCACCACCGTGGGCAACGTGCCGCTCGGCGCGTGCGACGCGGGCGACGACGGCGCGCCCGAGGTGTTCTTCTACAACCCGAGCACCCGGCAGGTGTTCATGTGGTCGTTCATCGGCGACCAGCGGACGGCCACGACCGTGCTCTTCACAGAGACCACGGGCTGGGTACCCGTGGCCGCGGGCGACTTCACGGGCGATGGCCGCGCCGACATCCTCAGCCGCTCGCAGAGCGGGCTCCAGTACAACCTGCGACCCCTCAACCAGACCACCGTGTATCCGTCGCGGCCGTGGACCACGCTCACCTCGCTGCTCACCTTCGTGACCAGCGCCGACATCGACGCCGACGGCCGGCAGGACATCATCCTGCGCGCCTCGAACGGCTTCTACTGGGGCCGCCGCGTGAGCTCCACGGGCTTCACCTACATGTCACCGATCGCGTCGTACGGGCTCGGCGCGGAGTGGGCGCTCGCGGGCACGGGCGACTTCGACGGCGATCTCGACGACGACATGCTGTGGCACAACGCCTCGACGGGCGAGGTGCGCGCCTGGCGCATCCAGTCGGGCGCGCGCGTGGGCGGAACACTGGTGCGCACAGGCGTGGGCCCGCAGTACCGCGTGGTGGCCACGCTCGATACCGATCTCGACGGCGACGATGACGTCGTGTGGCGCAACGAGGCCACCGGCGATGTCTACGCGTGGCGCATGCAGGACCTGCTGCGCGACAGCGGCGCGTTCGTGCGGAACGTGTCGCCGCTGTGGCGCGCGGTCAATCCGTGAGCGTGCGCGACGTCCACGCGCGTCGATCGCGCGCGTCGGTCACGCGTGGCCGCCGCGCGCGCTGATCACTCCGGAATTCCCGTGGTCTGCACATCCTTGGGCTTCGAGGCGACCACGGTCCACGACACGCTCCTGGCGGCGGGCTTGCCCGCCTCGGTGCGCGCGGGCAGCTGCACCAGCCACTTGAGGATGCCCTGGGGCTTCTCGTCGGCGGTGAACTTGGCGTCGGTGACCAGCGGCTGCGAGAGGTCCTTGAGCTCGATCTTGATCTGCTCGTTGCGCGACACGGGCATGCGGTCGGCAAGTTCCACGGTGACCGGCTGCGTATTGGTGCTCGTGAGGTCGACGCGATACTCCCAGCGCGTCTCGTCGGACTTGTCGAAGACGCCCTTCTCGGAGGACTGCTTCTTGACGATCACTCGCTTGGCCTCGATGCGGCGGTCGGTGCCCAACCAGAAGGTCATCTCCGCACCGGGCGCGAGGTCGGGCAGGCTGGTGGTGCCCACGGAATCGCCACCCAGGAAGACGGTCGCGGGACCCGCGAGGAACTGGTAGGCAGAGGCGTTCGCCGCGGTGGCCTTGAGGTACACCGCGCTCTCGACAAGCGGACGCGCCACATGGATGAAGGTGGGCGCGGCGTCGACCGTGGCGATCCGCTGCTTGCGCGAACGCTGCGCATCGCTGGTGATGGTGATGGCGCGCGGCAGCGGGTAGGCGACGACGGTGCCGGACTGCACGGCGTAGGCATCGGCAAAGCGGAGCCCGAGCGCGGTGTTCATCGGCGCGTCCATCGCGGCGGGCGCGCCAGGCGCCATGTCTGCAAGGTTCGCTCCGTAGGCGGCGTCGGCGTCCCCGAATCCACCGCCCGTTCCACCTTCCAAGCCGCCGGTGACTCCACCGGCACCCGCACCAGGCCGCCTCGCAAATCGGCCCCCCGGCATGGACTTCGCGACGGCGGCCGACTCCGGCGGCGGCGGCACGAAGATGTCGACGAATGCGGGCGGCACCTCGTTGGGGGCCGCCTTCTGCGTGGGCTGTGCGGTGGAGAGCGTGAGCCGCACATTCTCCCAGTCCTCGCCCGTGGCCTGGCGAATGTCCGCGTCGTACTCGATGACGAGCGAGCCCGCGTCGGCGTCGGCGCGCACCGCGTAGCGCGGCTGCCAGCCCGCGTTGCCCACGAGGTAGCGCAGCGTGACCTCCGCCGACTGCGCGATCGACTGGCCGACGCTCACGACGGCCGTGCGCTCGACCTTGGTTTGCCCACCGAGGGCATTGACCTTGGCGGTGAGGGCCTTGGTCTCGTCATTGTTGGCGCGGATCGCGTTGTCGAGGTCGGCGCGGTCGGCGATGAGCTGCGCCTGCGCGGCATCGAGGAAGGCGATCTGCTTGGCCAGCGCCTCGGGGTCGAGGTCCTTGGACCCGAAGTCCTTGGCGCTCTCGGTCGCGGTCTTCTGGCGGATGGAGTTGAGCAGCGTGTAGCGGTCGTTGATGGCCGACAGCTTCATGTTGAGCGACTCCATGAGCCGACGCGCAGCCTCGAGCCTGTCGATCGCATCCCGGAGCTCGGGGTTGTTGGTGACATCAGTCGGCGTGACGGTCTCCTCGAAGCGCACATCGAGGAGCTTGGCGCCTCCGCGGTCGCTGCGCACCGTCGCCTGCAGCGACGATGGATCGAGCGCGGGCGGCAGCTGCTCGAAGCGGATCTCGAAGAGCCCCTCGCGCGCGGGCGACTGCGCGGCGCGCGAGACCATCGCGCGGCCCTGGTAGAGCGTGACCTCGGACACGCCCGCGTTGGCGGCAACGACTTCGGCGACGAGATCGTCGGCCTCCTGCGCGGCGATGGCCGCGGGAATGGTCGCGGACGACGCAATCGAGGTGGGAGCAGCGAGAACGGCGGCAACAAGCAGGAAGTGACGCATAGGGGCAGCGTATGGCGATCCCCCGCCAACCGTCTCCGCCCGAGATGGGACAGGCAAGCCACGGTCCGCGTCGCCGCGAAACAGGACAGGCAAGCCACGCCGCCCGCCTGGCTCCGTCCAGACAGGTCCAGACAGGACAGGCACGTGAGTCCGAATGGAAGTCCAGATGGAGTCCAGATGGGACAGGCAAGTCATCCCGAGCCCGAACAGGACAGGCAAGCCAACCACAGCCCAGACGGGACAGGCACATGCGTCTCGGCACGTGCGTCCAAACAGGACAGGCAAGCCTGACGCCCGCCGATTTGACATCCGAAAGCCATTTGCGACAGAGGCTTACACCATCACACCCTCAGCCAGCTCCTTTTCGTCCGCCCGCTGAGAGATCGCCTCGGCTCAGGCGGAAACCCCACGAGGGCACCGCGCGTCCGCGGGCCCTCGGAAACGAGGAGCCATGTCGAACCGCACCAAGCCCGCCATCCTGTCCGCGCCGTCCACCCTTCCGTCGGTCGCTCCCGCCCAGCGCATCCCGTCGTGTGTCCTGCTGGACATCACGCTTCCGCGCGCGGCGCCGCACTCCGCACTCGCCACGCTCGAATCCTGGTCCGCCGACCTCGACCTCCGCGACATCCAGTCGCGCTTCGGCTCGTGCCTCTGGATCGTGTCGGCCCCGCAGCTCCGTCGGAACCTCGCCGCATGGACCACGCTCGCCGGCGCCGCGGACCGCGTCTGCTACCCCGTCAAGGCCAACCCCTCGCCCGCCATCCTCGAGATCCTCGCCGCCGCGGGCGCACGCGCCGAATGCGCATCGCCCACCGAGATCCTCCTGGCGCGGCTCGCAGGCTTCCCCGCCGAACGCCTTGTCTACGGATCACCCGCGCCCGACCTCGACGCCGCGTGGCAGCTCCTGGTCGAAGGCGGCACCGTCGTCGCCGACTCCGCCGACATGCTGCGCGCACTCGACGCCCGCGCCGCCGCGGGTGCGTCGCCCGCCCCCTCGGCCCGCCTCCTCGTGCGTGTGAATCCCTCGATCGACATCCGCTACCGCCGCAGCGAGTCGTGGAGCGAACTCACGTCGCACGCGCGCAGAAACGGCAAGTTCGGCATCCCGAGCGAGGAGATCCCCGGCCTCCTCGCCGATGTCCGCCACCTGCAAGTGAGCGGCCTGCACGCGCACGTGGGCACGCAGATGGACCACGAGGAGCCCTTCCTCGCGCTCGCCGAGCACCTCCAGTCGATCGCCAGCGAGATCGCCCGCACCACGGCGCATCGCATCACCATCCTCGACCTCGGCGGCGGCCTCGGCATCCCCTTCACCGACGCCGACCGCTTCCCGTCCATCGAGGCCCTCGCCGAGTCGATCACGCCGCACCTCTCGCCGCGCTTCGAGCACTGGTTCGAGCCGGGCCACGCCCTCGTGGGCAACGCCGTGGCGCTGCTCGGCACGATCACCGCGGTCAAGTCGACGCGCGGCACCCGCTGGGCCATCGCCGACATCGGCAGCGACCAGCTGGCCAAGATCACGCTGCTCAACTGGCGCCACCGCATGCTCGGGCCCGACGGACGCCCGCTGCCGATGACCGGACCCGATGCGCTCGGCGGCCCGCTGTGCTTCTCGGGCGACACGCTGCTGCCGTCGACGGATACCTCCGCGCTCTCCGTGGGCGATCCCGTGCTCGTGCAGCACACCGGCGCCTACTGCGCGGCGCTGGCGAGCACCTTCAACGGGCGTCGCTCGGGCGGGACCGTGGTGGTCGACGAAGCCGGCGTCCTGCACCGCACGAGCGAGCGAGCGAGTTCGCTGGACGAGCCGCTCGCCCGCACCCACGCGTGGGGTGCGGCCGCGGGCTGGGGCGCCGCAGCGGGAGTCGCCGCCGAGCCTGCGGTGGATCGCTCCGGCGGCACCGCCATCGACCGCGCGCGTTTGCTCGACGGCGCGGGCATCGCCGCACTCACCAGCCGCGTGCTGCGCGAGCAGCTGTGCGAGGAGCGCTGGGAGTACCGCGACGCGCGGTCGGTGGGCGCGCGCGCGTACGAATTCACACTCGATGTCGACAGCCCCGTGGGCTTCGTGTCGATGCCGCTCGCCATCCGCCTTGCGGGCGATGCCGCGATCGTGTCGGTGCTCTCGGTGCTTGGCTACCAGACGAAGGCGTTTCCCGTGTGGGGCACATCGCTCGATCTGCGCATGGCGCAGCAGATCCGCACCGACCGCGCCGTGCGCGTGCGCATCGATGTGTCGCACGCCGCCTCGCGCGGCAGCACCGAGGCCAAGCGGCTCGCGGTGCGCTTTGGCATCTGGAACGACGACCAGCATGCCCCAGCGGCGCGCGGTTCGTTCGAGATCATGTTCGACGAGGCGGGCGCAGGCTGTTGAGGCGCGCGGTCAGCCGCCGTACATGTCGGCGAGATCATCGTCGGACTCACCGGAGGCCGGGCCACCCTTGAACGCCTGGCTGCCCGCGACATACCCGAGCAGCGCCGCTCCGAGCAGCGCCACGCCGATCCAGCTCCAGAACGTCTTGGCCGCGGGGCGCACGGCATCGCGGAAACGCCGGCTGAAGAAGAGCGAGCCCGCGGGCAGCAGCGCCGCAGCCGTCCACACAGCGGGCGAAGTGCCCGCCGTGTCGTACACCATGCCACAACGGGCAATCAGCGCCGTGAGCGCACCGAGCACGATCGGAATGGCCCCGTGCGGGCGCACCGGCTCCATGCGCGGCGACCCGCGACCGAGCACCGCGGCGACGCTGGCCATGCCGAATCCCGCCACGCTCACCGCTCCGCACATGACCGCCAGCGACGCGAAGCCGCCGAGCGCACACAGTGCGCCGAGCACGCCGAACACCACCCACGCGCTCCACAGCACGCCTTGGTTGGTGAGCGCCCAGAGCGCGATCGACGCGAAGACGAGCAGCCCCTGCAGGCACTGGATGAGCACCGTGCTGCCGGGGTAGCGCACGAAGAATCCCGCGAGCAGTGCCACCACCACGGCGATCCCCAGGGTCGCGAGCATGCCGTGCGCCACCGGAACAAGGCGGCGGCGAAGGCTCATGCCCCAGGCGAGTGCGATCAGCACCAGCGCCGAGAGCCCCAGCCGATGCCAGCGCTCGAACGGCGCGTCGTCGCCCTCGATCGTCACGACCTGCCGCGCCACCGCGCGCCAGTCGAGCTCGGCGACAAAGCTGAGGAGGAAGGCCAGCGCGAGCCCGCTCGCGACACCCGCCTCGACGAGCCAACTGCGCCGCCGCAGCGGCCGCAGGAGGAACAACCCCGCGAACACGGTGGCGATGAGCGCGGGGATGAACACGACCTCGAGGATGTAGGCTGCGATTTCGTTCATGCGGGGTCGCTCATGCAGGTTCCATCACGCGGGCTTGTTCATGCGTGCCGATGCTGGAGATTGCCATCCCGCGGATCCGCCGATGCGGCGCCGCGCAAGTCCGACCGCGTGCGCGTGCGCGCACACCACGGCCGGATCGCCTCGCGCTCCGCTCACTGCTGCGGCTTGGCCGCGTCACCCTCCAGGGCGATGATCATCCGCACCTCGTTGCCGAGCGCGCCCTTGGGTGCATCGATGCCCCACTTCATGCCGTAGTCGGCGCGGTTGATGGTGAAGGTGCACTCGAAGCCGACCTTGGGTCCCGTGGGGCCCTTGCCCACGCCGACCATGTGGCAGTCGACCTCGATCGTCTTGGTCACGCCGCGCAGCGTGAGGTCGCCCTGCACGGTCCAGTGGTTGTCACCCACCTTGGTGGCGCCGGCGGACTTGAAGGCGATGGTGGGGAACTCGGCCTGGTTGAAGAAGTTCGGCCCCTGCAGGTTGCCGTCGAGCTTCTCGCTACCGGTATCGACCTTGTTGACTTGCGCCGTGACATCGAACACGGGCGCGGCGCTGCCGTCGAGCGGCCAGGTGACGGTGCCGCCAAGCTCGTTGAACCGACCCCAGAAGAACCCGGCACCAAGGTGCTGGACGCGGAACACCGCCATCGAGTGCACGGGGTCGAGCGTGATGTTGGGCGCGGTGGCCGCAGCGGCCTGCGCACTGGATGTGGCGGACGGGGACGCGGCGGTGATCGCGCTGGCGGGTCCGATGAACGGCACCGCAGCGGCGAGTGCGAACGCGGAAGCGCAGCTGGCGAGTGAGACGGCGATGAGTCGGTGCATGGTTGCCTCGGGAGTCGTGCGGATCGGGGCCCATCCTACAGGCATCTCGGTACCGTGCTGCGATGCACGCTCACTTCGCCGTGATCGCAGACAACGCCGCACGCGCGCGGTCCCGCGCCGCCGCGACCGCCTTGGCCGCGGGCACACGCGCCTTGGCCGCGGCCACGACCGCCTTGGCCGCCGCCACCCTCTTCGGTGGCTGCACCTCGGACCCGCGCGCGCCCGCGCGATTTCCCGACGACTGGATTGGCCATTGGTCGGGCACGCTCATGATGCACGGCGCGCGGCCGAGCGAGGGAGAGGTGCGCATGGAGCTCGTCATCGGTCCATCGATCGCCGCCGACCGCCTGGCGTGGACGATCGTGTACGACGGTGCCGCCGGGAGGCAGGTGCGCGAGTACCAGTTGCTGACCCGCGACCCGGCCGCGGGCAGCTACGCCATCGACGAGCGCAACGGCATCGTGCTCGAGGCACGCGTGCATGGAGAGGCGCTCTACAGCTGGTTCAGCATCGGCGGCGCGAATGTGACCGTGCGCGAGCAGCTTGTGCGCGATGCAAACAGATCGG
>CAIOCH010000615.1 GCA_903856525.1 uncultured bacterium
CGCCTGGCCATAACGGTCGCTCGAGCCGAGCGTCATGGCGCCCTCGCTGCCCATGCCGCGGTAGCTCTTGAAGCGTCGGCCGCGGTGGAGGACGACCTCGCCCGGGCTCTCGTCGAGACCAGCGAACATCGAGCCGAGCATGACGCACGACGCGCCCGCTGCGATCGCCTTGGCGATGTCGCCCGACTGGCGGATGCCGCCGTCGGCGATCACGGGCACACCCTGCGGGTCGCAGGCGCGCACGGCCTCCATCACGGCGGTGATCTGCGGCATGCCCACGCCCGTCACCACGCGGGTGGTGCAGATCGAGCCGGGCCCGATGCCCACCTTGACCGCATCGGCGCCTGCATCGATGAGCGCCTTGGCGCCGTCGGCGGTGCCGACGTTGCCGGCGATGACCTCGATGTTGAAGCGCTTCTTGACGCCCTGCACCGTGTCGATCACGTTCTTCGAGTGGCCGTGGGCGGTGTCGATCACGAGCACGTCGACCTCGGCGGCGAGCAGCTTCTCGGCGCGATCGAACTGGCGCACGCCGATCGCGGCGCCCACGCGCAGGCGGCCACGCGCATCGCGGCACGCGTTCGGATGCGTGCGCACGTTCTCGAGATCGCGCATGGTGATCAGGCCCTTGAGGCGACCGTGCGCGTCCACGAGCAGGAGTTTCTCGACACGCGCCTGGCTCATGAGCTGCTCCGCGTCGGCGGGCTTCGTGTCGAACTGGGCGGTGACGAGCTTGTCCTTCGTCATGACCTCGCCGACCTTCGCCTCGCTGCGGCCGTTGAGGAACTTCATGTCGCGGCGGGTGAGGATGCCGACGACCACGCCTCGGCTGGTGCCGTCGGCCGTGACGGGAAAGCCCGACACGCCATGCTCCGACATGAGCCTGGCCGCGCGACCGACGGTGTCTTCGGGAGACAGCGTGATCGGATCGACCACCACGCCGTTCTCGCTGCGCTTGACCTTCGCCACCTCGCGCGCCTGCACCTCGGGCGGCAGGTTCTTGTGGATGATGCCGATGCCGCCCTCCTGCGCGAGCGCGATCGCGAGCGCACCCTCGGTGACCGTGTCCATCGGCGCGCTGACGAGCGGGATCTGCAGCGAGACGTTGCGCGTGAGCCGCGTCGATGTGTCGACGAGATCGGGGGTCAGCTCGCTGTAGGCGGGAATGAGCAGGACATCATCGAACGTGATGCCCTCGAGGACGATCTTGGCTTCCATCGCGGGATCATGCAGGAGCGGACCGTCAGCGTCAATCCCCGCCCGAGAACCGCTCCGCCCACGGCCGCATGGCCGGGTCTGCTGCGCGACCCTCGCCCGACGGGCGGCCCGTTTCCGTTTGGAACGCGTTTGCGGTACTGTGCGGGACTTCCCCCGCGGCGACGCGGCGGGTGTGGCATGCGCCCCGGCGCGTGCCGCCAGAGTCCAGCGAGCCCGACACCGCCCGTCCCCGCGGGCGCAACCAGTGACAGACCCGACAAGAGGCCAGCCGCATGAGCGCAGCCCGCAACGAACTGCTCGTCCCTCTCGCGATCCACCACCGCGGCACCACCGCCGGAGAGGGCAAGAAGGCCTGGATCTCCTGGCTCGAGGCCATCATCCGCGTCGAGGGATCCGACCTGATCGTCAAGAGCGGCCTGCGCCCCCGCGTCCGCCACCGCGGCGTGCTCAAGGACCTCGACACCGACGTCTGCATGCCCGACCAGATGTTCCAGGTGGCGAAGGACATCCTCGATCCCAACCAGATCGACTACTTCGCGCGCCACGGCTCGATCGACTTCGCCTACGACTACGCCAAGGACGGCGACACCGACGGCGCCTCCAGCCGCCGCTTCCGCGTGAACCTCTTCATGGCCCGTGGCCGTCCCGCCCTGGCGGCGCGTCTCATCACCAGCCAGATCAAGCGCTTCGAGGAGCTGTATCTGCCGCCGAGCCTCGGCGACATCTCCATGGCGGCGCAGGGCCTGATCCTCTTCTCCGGCGTCACCGGCTCGGGCAAGTCGACCTCGATCGCCTCGATGCTCGACTACGTGAACCAGCGCAAGAAGGTGCACATCATCACGATCGAGGACCCGATCGAGTACATCTTCAACGACGCCAAGGCCACGATCAACCAGCGCGAGATCGGCATCGACGCGACGAACTTCAACGACGCGCTCCGCGCGCTGGTGCGCGAGAACCCCGACGTCGTGCTCGTCGGCGAAATGCGCGACTACGAGACCTTCGAGGCCGCCATCCGCGCCGCCGAGACCGGCCACCTCGTGTTCGGCACCATCCACGCGAGCTCGGCCTGGCAGACCTTCGGCCGCATCTACGACCTCTTCCCCGAGAACGAGCGCGACCAGATCCGCAAGCTCCTCGCGTACAACCTCCGCGCGGTCATCTACCAGAAGCTGCTGCCGACGCTGCACGCGCACATCGCGCGCATCCCCGCGATCGAGATCCTCATCAACAACCCCGCGGTCCAGAAGTACATCCTGGACGGCCGCGAGGGCGAGCTCCTCGAGATCATCAAGCAGAGCCACGACGAGGGCATGCTCGACTTCACCAGCGCGCTCGTGAAGCTCGTCGAGGACAACATGATCCACCAGCGCATCGCGCTCGAGGCCACGCCCAAGCCCGAGGAGCTCAAGATGCGCCTCAAGGGCATCGGCTAAGGGCAACGGCGCATGCCCCCCGGCGGAACGCATCCGCCCGGGGCATCCGACGACGACCGCGATCCGCACAGCACTCCCGACCCAGTCCGAGAGAATCCATGAACGAACTCCTCCCGCCCCCCGCCGCGATCCTCGCCGAAGCCCAGATCCTGATGAGCATCGCGAAGCCGATCATGCTCGTCGCGATCTTCGTGCCGTACATGCGCTTCGTGGCCAAGTTCGAGGCCGACGCCCGCCGCTTCACGCTGCCGGTGGCCAAGATCAACGCCGTCCTCATCGGCGTCGCGATCCTCTCGCTCGTCGCCTGCATCCTGATCCCGATCTTCTGGATCGGCTGGGTGCTCGC
>CAIOCH010000616.1 GCA_903856525.1 uncultured bacterium
CCCCTCGCTGCCTGTGTTCGCCAGCACGCCCGTCGGTCCCATCGCGGTCAACACCGCGCTCCCGCCGGGCTCGGTGATCACCATCATCGTCGGCCTGCACTCGCAGGGCTTCCACCCGTGCTGCTTCCGCGAGATCCAGATCACCGTGCCCGCGCCCACCGGCAGCTCCACCCCCGGTGACGCGAACGGCGACGGCGCCGTGAATGCGGCCGACCTTGCGATGGTGCTCTCGAGCTGGGGGCTTCCCGGCGCAACGGACCTCAACGGCGACGGCACGACCGACGCGCAGGATCTCGCCATCCTGCTGGCGAACTGGAGCTGAACGGCGGGACGAACCGCGGCCCTTTCCGCGGTGCCGAAGCTCCTCTCCTCACGCAGCCCGCGGTTTCCGCGGGCTGCGCTCTTTTTGCGGATGTCGGCGACCGATGCCCGCGAACGGCGCAGGTAGCATGGCGCCATGCTGCATTCGGCACAGGACTCCGACTCTGCGAGGACCTCCGACGCGATCCCCGCCGCGATCCCCGCTGCGATCCCCGCTGCCATCATCGCGTCGCTTCCCGATGCCATCCTTTCCATCGACCGCCGCAGCACGATCGTGTACGCGAATCCGGCGGCGCTCCGGCTCTTCGGCTTTCCGGCGGAGGAGTTCCTCGGCCGCTCCCTCACCGAGACGATCGTGCCGCCCGACCTGCGCGGACAGCACCTCCGCGGCATGGAGCGGTTCGCGGCGAAGGGATCCGGGCCCGTGATCGGCCGGCGCATCGACATCACCGCATGCGACCGTGCCGGCCGGCGCTTTCCCATCGAGTTGCTCGTGTTCCTCGACCAGGAGCGTCCCGGCGAGATCTTCCATGCGGCCATCCGCGATGCCAGTGACCGCGCCGCACGCGACGCGGTGATGACGGCCGAGCGCGAGCGCCTGCGCGAGATGCTCGACGCCACGGCGGACGCCTGGTGGGACTGCGCGCTCGATGGCCAGACGCGCTACAGCGATTCGGCGGCAACGGTCCTCGGCTTCGCCGACGCGGGCGTGCCATCGTGCGATCCGCCGCACCTGCCTTCGATCCACGCCGACGACCGCGCCCGCGTCCTCGACGCGTGGGAGGCCCACCTCGCCGGCCGCACTGGGCGCTACGAATGCACCCACCGCGTGACGCGTGCCGATGGTGCCGTGCGCTGGCTGCGGCAGCGCGGCCGCGCAGTGGAGTTCTCGCTCGGACGACCGACGCGCATCGTCGGAACCATCGCCGATGTCAGCGAGCAGCAGGCGGCGGAGGAGCGGCTGCGCAACGCGCAGAAACTGGAGCTGCTCGGCCTTCTCGCGGGCGGGTTTGCGCACGACCTCAACAATCTCCTCGCAGCCATCCGCGGCCATGCCGCGCTCGCATCGACCGAGCAGGGTGTGTCCGCACCGGCGCTCGAGTCGCTGGCGTCGATCCAGCTCGCGACCACGCGGGCGAGAATGCTGACCTCCAACCTTCTTTCGCTCGGCAAGCCATCGGTCGAGTCGATCGAGCGGTTCACGCTTCGCTCGGCCATCGAGGAGGCGATCGACCTCATCCGTCCGGGCGTACCCCGCTCGATCGACATCGTGCTCGATCTGGCGCAGATCGACGATCTCGAGGTCACGCTCGACCCGACGGCGCTGCAGCAGGCGCTCATCAACCTGCTGCTGAACGCGCGCGATGCGATGCCGGGTGGCGGCCGGCTCAGGGTGGGAGCCGCGCCGCTGCAGCACGCCGGCATCGGCGATGCGGTCCGTCTCACCGTCGAGGACACGGGCGTCGGCATCGCCCCCGAGTTCCTCGGCCGTGTGTTCGAGCCGTTCTTCACCACCAAGGGCCAGGGCGTGGGCACGGGCCTCGGCCTTCCCGTGGTGCATCAGGTCGTCACGGGCGCCGGCGGCTTGCTTTCGATCGAGAGCGATGTCGGCCGCGGTACGCGCTTCACCATCGTGCTCCCTGCCAGACGCCGGGCGGCGCAGTCCTCGCCATCGCCGACATCGATCGCAGGGCGGTCCTCGCGGACCGTACTGCTCGCGGAGTCGCATCCCGTGCTGAGGCCCATGCTCGCCGAGGCGCTCCGTGCCTCGGGTTTCCATGTGCTCGAGGCCGATGGAGCGACGCGTGCGCTGGAGCTTGCGCGGATGGGCGCTGCGACCGACGACACGCATCGCGTCGCGGCATTGGTTGCCGAGTCGGGGAGTGAGATGAACGCCGGTGCATCCCTGCACGCCCGACTCGAGTCTCAGCTTGGTCGGTCGCTCCCCGCAGTGCTGATGTCGGCGCACGCAGGGGTCATGCCGGCAAGCGGCACCACCGAGCGCGTGCGCGTGCTGCAGAAGCCGTTCGAGATCACCGAGCTGGTGGAAGTGCTCGAGGCGGTGCTCGCCGCGAACGATCCCGACGCATCCGCGTGCTGAACGGTTGTCGAGCGCGTTCAGGCTGCCTTTCCCGCGGAAGCGCGTGAAATTCGCAAAAATACGAATCGGTCAGTAGGCAGCGCGGCTTGCCGTGATACACTAACAAAACCCGAACGGAATCGGGGCTCCCCAAAGCGAATGGCGGGCGCAGGCCCGGGTGAATTGGTCACGACGAGCGTGCGTGTAGGCGGTCGTCTACATGCGGCCTCAGGCTTCATGCGGCCTCAGGCTTCATGCGGCCTCGGGGTCCATGCGGCCTCGGGGTCCATGCGGCCTCGGGGTGCACGCAGTCCCGTGACACAACACGAATCACACGACCACTTCGTGTCGTGCGCGTTGTTTCGTTTCGGTGTTGGAGTTGTCTTCACGTTGCGCTTCCACCATGGGGTCCGTTTCCCTGGGTGCATGTTCGGGCGAGAGCGCGAACCGGCCAATGCGAATGCACATGCAAGGACGGATCTGCACAAGAGCACGAAATCTGAAGAACAG
>CAIOCH010000617.1 GCA_903856525.1 uncultured bacterium
CATCCTCGCCAAGCGCGGTGCGACGCTGCAGCGGATGGGTGCGCTCGGGTCCTTCGAGGCCGCGAAGGCTTCCGCGCCCGCATGGTCTTCGATCCAGGTCTGGCGCGACGAAGCGTATCCGCGTATCGAGCTCGCGCTGCGCAATCCTGCCGATCCAGCTGCGGCGGCAACGGCGATCGAGGCGATGCAGGCATTTGTCGCACGCTTTCCCGACACACCGTATCGGGCGCGCATCGAGGAACTCCAGCGGCGCATCGACCCTGCGGCCAAGGATCCGATCTGGATGCCGGAGCGGGTGCGTGGCGCGCTCGCCGACCACTTCTACGCCGGGCTTGAGGAGGTGCCGCTGGCAGGAGGCGACCGCTTCTTCTATCGCCGCAGCTCCGACCAGGACCGCGATCCGCTCCATCGGGCCATCGAAAACCTCGCCGATGTGCAACTCAATCCGGACCGTCTCAACGCGCTTCTCCTCAAGCGAGGGGAGCAGCTCGCCGGCACGGTGCGGACATGCGCACTCTCGGCGTCGTGGGCACAGGCGGAGGCTGCCGTCGCCAGTGCTGATCCATCCGAGGTGCAGGGCATCCTGCTCGACCTCCTTGAGCGTGTGCGGGGAAGCGCCGAAGGCGATGCCATCCTGCGAGCCCGCGCCCTGCGGGATCTCGCGGTGCTGCTTCGGCAGGGTGGCTATGTGCCGGCTGCTGCAGCCGCTCCGCTCGAGGAATGGCTTGGGAAGTGCGCCCGCCACTGGAGCGAGTCGCTCTCGACCGATTGGGCGCGGGCCGCGTACGACCCGCCATCCAACATTCGGAACCTGCGGCGTGGCTGTGAGGCCGCGATCTCGGAGTTCCCCAAGCTCAAGTCGATCGTCGAGTCCGCATCCGCGGAGCGCGACCGCGCGCGGGCAGAGGTGCGTCCTCTCGCTCCGATCGGCGTGCTGCTTCCTGCCGAGTCGGAGGGTGCGGCGCGCGTGCTCGGCGAGGCACGGGACGATGGCCCTGTCGTTCTCGTCGGGCGCGATGGCCTGCGGTGGCGCTTCGTGGAGGCGAGCCTCGTCGGCAATCGCATCGAACTGACGACGCCTGGCGTGCCCGCCGGTCCCGTTCTGGTGTTCAGGAGGATTGGTCGATGAGTGAAGTGCCCCGTCCGTTGATCCGCTACGCCTCACTCGACCCGGAGGCGCGCCTCGGGCTTCCTTCCGGAAGCCACACGACGCCGAGCGCGGCGACCTGCCTGTTGGCGACGACGCTTGTCGGCGGAGCCGTGTACGGGTCGAGCTACGCCTTCCGCGAAGGCGAGTGGGGCGCGGTCGCTTGGGAGTACCTCACGGGCTTCGGCCGCATTCCGATCCCGATCGCGATCCTGTCGATCTGGTGCATCGTGTTCCTCACGCTGAAGGCGCTCAAGATCCGCGACGGCGAGGCCCGCCGCGTCTTCGCCCTCGCCGGCTACCTCGTCTTCACAGTCTCGACGTTCATCACCGGCCGCATCCAGCGCGACTCGCTCTTCCTGACCGGCTTCACGAAGGAAG
>CAIOCH010000618.1 GCA_903856525.1 uncultured bacterium
CACGGCCGATGTGTAGAAAAGACAGGCGGCCGAAGCGTGTGCCTCAGCCGCCTGTCGGTCTTCGACTGAATTGGCTCAGTTGCCGTCCTTGACCTCGTACTCCGCGTCGATGACGTCGTCCTTTTTGGTGCCGCCATCGGTTGCGCCTGCCGCACCTGCCGCGGGGCCTTCAGCCTTCGCCGACTCGTAGGAAATCTTGCCGAGTTCCTGTGCCGCGGTGTTGAGCGCGTCGAGCGCCTTCTGGATCGCGGCTGGGTCATCGCCCTTGACGCGCTCTTCGACGTTCGAAATCGCACTCTCGATCGAGCTGCGCGTTGCAGCCGGCACCTTGTCGCCAAGATCCGTCATCGCCTTCTTCGTGCCGTAGACGACTTGCTCGGCCTGATTGCGGAGATCGATGAGTTCGCGGCGCTGCTTGTCGGCAGACGCGTTTTCTTCGGCTTCGCGCTTCATCTTCTCGATGTCGTCCTTCGACAAGCCCGAGGAGCCAGTGATCTTGATCTCTTGCTTCTTGTTCGTCGCCTTGTCGGTCGCCGAAACGTTGAGGATGCCGTTCGCGTCGATCGCGAATTCGACCTCAATTTGCGGCGTGCCGCGCTGCGCAGGCGGAATACCCGTCAAGTCGAACTTTCCGAGGCTACGGTTGTCGTTCGCCATCGGGCGCTCGCCTTGCAGCACGTGAATCGTCACTGAGTTCTGATTGTCAGACGCGGTCGAGAAGGTTTCCTTCTTCGAGGTTGGAATCGTCGTGTTGCGCGGGATGAGCGTGGTCATCACGCCGCCGAGCGTCTCGACGCCGAGCGAGAGCGGGGTGACGTCGAGCAGGAGCACGTCCTTCACGTCGCCGACCAGCACACCGCCCTGGATCGCGGCGCCGATGGCGACGACCTCGTCGGGGTTGATGGACCGGTCGAGCGTCTCGGTCTTGAAGATCTCCTTCGCGATCGCCTGCACCTTGGGGATGCGGATCGAGCCGCCGACCATGACGACCTCCTGCACCTCCGACGCGTTGAGCTTCGCGTCCTTGAGCGCTTGCTCGCACGGGCCGCGGAGGCGCGTGAAGAGGTCGTTGCAGAGATCCTCGAACTTGGCGCGGGTGACCGTCACCTGCAGGTGCTTCGGACCGGTCTGGTCGGCGGTGATGAAGGGCAGGTTGACCGTGGTCTCCATCTGGGTGGAGAGCTCGATCTTCGCCTTCTCGGCCGCCTCCTTGAGGCGCTGGAGGGCCATCGCGTCCTTGGTGATGTCGATGCCTTCCTTCTTGCGGAACTCCTCGGCGAGGAAGGTGATCACGCGGTCGTCGAAGTCGTCGCCGCCGAGGTGGCCGTCGCCGTTGGTCGAGAGCACCTCGAACACGCCGTCGCCGACATCGAGGATGGAGACGTCGAAGGTGCCGCCACCGAGGTCGAACACCGCGATGCGGGCGTTCTTCTTCTTCTCGAGGCCGTATGCGAGCGCGGCCGCGGTGGGCTCGTTGATGATGCGCTCGACCTTGAGGCCGGCGATCTCGCCCGCGTCCTTGGTGGCCTGGCGCTGCGCGTCGTTGAAGTAGGCGGGCACGGTGATGACCGCGCGCTCGACCTTCTCGCCGAGGTAGTCCTCGGCGACCTTCTTGAGTTCCTGCAGCACGATGGCGCTGATCTCGGGCGGCGTGTACTGCTTGCCGCGGATGTTCACCTTGACGAGGTCGGCGCCCGAGCCGAGCACCTCGTACGGCACCATCCGCTGCTCCTTGGCGACCTCGTCGGTGCGTCGGCCCATGAAGCGCTTGATCGAGTAGATCGTGTTGCGCGGGTTGGTGACCTGCTGGTGCTTGGCTGGCTGGCCGACCAGGCGCTCGCCCTTCTCGGTGAAGGCGACCACCGAGGGGGTGGTGCGGGCGCCCTGCGCGTTGATGAGGACCTTCGGCTGACCGCCTTCCATGATGGCGACGCACGAGTTGGTGGTGCCGAGGTCGATGCCGATGATCTTGCCGGTGGAGTTGGACATGGGATTCGATTCCTTCTGCCGCGGCGGGATGGCCGAGGCGCACGCGGAACGCAACGGGCGTGCCAGCCGCAAGCTTGGTTGAAACAGGTGGTTGGGGTGCCGTTCGAGGGTCGAAGTGGCGAACGGACCTCCGCGGTCTGCCACATTGGCACCGAGGGTGGGCGGCGCTCGGCGGTGCTACCCTGATCCGATGGCAAGCCAGGGCTCCGATCCGACCCCCGAGTTCTCCCGTTCTCCTACGAGCGGACCGACCGACGGCCTCGCGCCGACAGGGGCGGCCACCGTGGACCTCGACGACCTTGACCTCGCGTGCGAGATCATGCACGACGCCACCAACCTCGCCGTCGCCGCCCGGCGGGATCTGCCGCACGAGGCGATCGTGGACAAGGCCGATGGCTCCGTGGTGACCGCCGTTGATGTGGCGCTGCAGGTGTTCATCCTCACCCGCCTGCAGGAGGTGTTCGGCGCCGTGCCGACGATCGCCGAGGAGGATTTGGGCTCGATCGCGGGGAAGCCCGCGGCGGAGGCGCACTGCCGGCGGCTGCTCGCCGAGTGGGGATACGACGGTGGCGAGTCGGGAATCCGCCGCGCGCTCTCGTCGGGAGGCCTCGAGGGATCGACACGCGATGTCGGGTTCGCCTGGGTCCTCGATCCGATCGACGGCACGCAGGGTTTCGTCGACGGCGATCACTGGTGCCCGTGCCTCGCGCTGCTCCGCCGCGGCGAGGTGGTGTTTGCGGCCAACGGACACCCCAGCGTGCGCGGCGGGGCGCTGCTTACCGCGGTCAAGGACGGAGGGTCGTGGTGGTTCCCGCTGGCGGGCGGCGAGTTCGAGCGCGCCGAGGTCTCGCAGGAGCCGTTGCGTGCCGGCGAGTCGGTTCGCCTGGTGGCGCCGGCCCGCGCAACCGAGAGCCAGATGCGCGCCCGCACCGCGGTTGGACGCGCCACGGGCCACCCCTGCACGCTGGTGCACTCGGACAGTCAGGCCAAGTACGCCCATGTGATCGCGGGCCTGGCCGACGTGGCCTACAGCAGGCGCGGCGGGGGGCCGGGCAAGTACGTGTGGGATCACGCGGGCGCGATCCTGCTCGCCCGCGAGGCGGGCGCGTGGGTCGGCGACACCGACGGTGGCGACATCGACCTCTCGCTTGGTCGAAGGCTCGGTGGCAACCGCGCCGTGATCTGCACGGCGAGAGGCCTCGGGCCGGCAATCGCGCGCGAGCTCGCGGCACGCGACGTGGCGGAGGGGTTCATGCCTTCCGGCGCCGCCGCTGGGGCGACGGACCCGACCGCCCGCGTAGGCCGATGACGGCAGTACCGTGCACATGCGCACCATGACGGGCACACCGACTCGCATCTCCTCGGCAATGGGCTGCATCACGGCCCCGCTTGTCCTGCTGCTGGGACTGCTGGTCGTCTCGCAGGTCCTCACCGATCGGGTTGGTTTCCTGCAGTTCCTCTGGTGGGTGCCTCGCTTCGTCTACTGGGCGCCGGCGTGCGCGGGGTTCGCGATGCTCCTTGGCTGGGCAGCGTGGCGCGGCTGGCCGCGCGGCGAACGTCGCTGGCTCACGGTCTGGCTCGCCGTTGCGCTGGCGCTGGCGGCGTTCACGTCACGCAACGACTGGGGGCCACCGCGGGCACGCAGTGCGGGGGCGTTCCGTTTCGCGCACTGGAACGCCTGCTGGGTGGAGAAGCAGCACGCCGAGTGGGCGGTGGATGCGATCCTGTCCTTCAACGCGGACGCGGTGCTGCTGACCGACCCAGGGGCGGCGTTTTCCGAGGGTGGGGCGCAACGGCTCGAGGATGCAGGCTTCCGCATCGTGCGCGCCGGGAGTTTCGCGATGGTCTCACGCGTACCGGTCACGGAAGCGCGCCCCGTCTATCAGGCACGAGGCCGATCGATGGCGCGATTCGCGCTGGCCACGGCATCTGGCCCCCTACGTATCGACGCCGTCGACCTCCCCAGCGAGACCACGCTGCCGCGCTACATGTCGGTGCGCACCTTCGTGGGCGCGATCGAGGAACTGCGCGGCGAGCCTGCGGATCTGATCGCGGGCGACTTCAACATCACGCGTGGGAGTGCGTCGCTGCAGTTGCTCGTCGAGGGTGCGCGTGACGCGTTCTCCGACGCGGGCTCTGGTTGGGGGGGCACCTATCCACGGCGCTTGCCGCTGTTCGCCATCGACCTGACCCATGTGCGGCCGCCGTGGCGTGCGGTCTGGGCCGATGTCGTGGATCCCGGGTTCGAGCGCCACTGCGCGCAGCGCGTGGATCTGGTGCGGGAGTAGCCGAGGGACGACGGGGAGGAGTCGGGGAGGAGTCGGGGTGGCGCGGGGACGAGGAGCGGCTGCTGCCGCACGCGCCGCGCTCACCGTCCGTCCGGATCACCTTCGACGAGGTCCCACAGATTGCGGTAGACCGTGGGCGACTCGAAGATGCCGCTTCCGAGCGGGATCCGATCGAGGATGTCGCGGCCCACATCGGCCCGCCAGTCGACATGGGTGTCGCCGAACAGGCGGTTGGTGCCCGTCACATGGTTGAAGTCGGCCTGCGTGCGCATGCCGTCGGTGACGAGGACGAGATCGGATCGCATCGGATCGCGCAGCTGGAGGCCGGTGATGGGGTCGCGCTGGCTGCGGTAGTGGTAGTTGCAGTACGCGACCTGTCCCGTCTCGGTGTCGAGCTCGGTGCCGCTGATCTGCGCGGCGTAGCGGGCGAACGGATGCTCCCCGCGGTGGCACGGGCAGTAGAGGAGCTGGGGGTCGGCGAGGTAGCCGCCGAAGGGCGCGCAGGAGAGGAGTCTCCCAAGGCCATCGACCTCCGAGCCATCGCCCTTGGTGAGCGCCATGCCCTCGGAGTACCGGGGCGGGTTCTCGAGCGCGGCGCTGAGCACGGGCAGGCGATCGTTGTTGTCGTCGAGGAAGCCCACGATCGCAGCGCCGACCTGGCGGAGATGGCTGGCGCAGCGCAACCGATCCGCGGCCTGCTGGGCGCGCGAGAGCGACGGCATGAGCAGCGCCGTGAGAATCACCACGATGGCGATCACGACCATGAACTCGACGAGCGTGAAGCCACGCGCGGCGGCGGAAAAACCTGAGCGGGATCGACAGCAGCGGGTTCGCTGCGGGGCACTGGGTGCCCGCCACGGACCACGCGTGCGCGGAAGGGAATGGTCGCTCGGTCGCGCCATGCAATCCATCCGGGACATGCTCCCGACTCCAGGACCGCTCCTTGCGGCCAGTGTCGGAACTGTTCCAAGATACCCTCGGGTTTGAAGCAGAAAAGGATGGGATATGGATTTCGTCAGGAACCGCGAGGTCGGGTGCCTCGCCGCGAGCGGGCCTTCCCGCGGATCCCCTCGTCCCGCCGCCCTCCATGGGTACCTCCGTCGGGCCCTCTCCAGCACTCTTCCTTCGGCGTTCCCGTCCCGATCGAGGGCTTCGCCAACCGGGGCGTCACGAGCCCTCAGGGACATCGGCGTACGGGCAAGCGGTCATGATCCCGCGGCAGAATCCAAAGTTCCGCTGGTGAACCTCCGAAACACTGATAGCGTGTTGGAATGAGGCAGGGCAGCGCATGCTTCCCGCCTGTGGAGATTCGAGCTTGGAGCAGGAAGGCATCGATTTCGAGCTGATGCAGCGGGTCGCGCGCGACGAAGAAGCCGCGATCGAGGAGCTGTACGCCCGCTTCGGCGCGCTGGTGTTCCAGGCTGCACGGCAGGTCCTGCGATCGCGGAGCGAGACCGAGGATGCCGTGCAGGAGGTCTTCGTGCGGCTCTGGCAGACGGCGGACCGCTTCGATCCGCAGCGCGCAAAGCTGGTGACCTGGGTCATGCTCATCACCCGTCGGCATCTCATCGATCGGCTTCG
>CAIOCH010000619.1 GCA_903856525.1 uncultured bacterium
CAGAAATCCCGCGTTTTTTTTCGCGAAAGTTCAATTGCCGGCGCACGAGGCAGGAACGCACCCTCGGACGCGAACGGTCACCTCCCCGTCACGAACGCGCAGCCACGCCGGTTCCGCGAAACGAATACCCCTCCAACAGGAAATCGTGCGATCTCCCTGCCCTCCGTGGCTCCGTGAGAACCTGATCCGCCACTCCCCACGCCCCACGCAGAACCCCGCGATCGGCTCCCTCGCGCACCCATCGCATACATTCTCGCCCATGTCTCTTTCCCCCGCACCCACTTCGTCGATGTCCGCCGCCACCCCCACCGCGAACGTCGCCAGCCTGCTCAAGGAAGACCGCATCTTCCCGCCCTCCGCGGGCCACGCCGCCGCGCTCGGCGGCGCGTTCTGCGGCTCGATGGACGAGTACCGCGCCCGCCATGCCCGGTCGATCGCCGACCCCGAGGGCTTCTGGGGCGAGGTGGCGCAGGACTTCGAGTGGTTCACCCCGTGGTCGAGGGTCCTCGAGTGGAACTGCCCCGACGCGAAGTGGTTCGTCGGCGCCACCACCAACATCTGCCACAACGCGCTCGACCGCCACGTGCTCGACGGCCACGGCCACGAGGTCGGCATCATCTGGGAGGGCGAGCCGTGTTCTGAGACTGGGCCAAACGGCCAGCCCGAGGTCAAGCACCTCTGCTACGGCGAGCTCCTCGAGGAGGTCTGCCGCTGCGCCAACGCGCTCAAGTCGCTCGGCGTCCAGAAGGGTGATGTCGTCACCCTCTACATGGGCATGGTGCCCGAGCTCGCGATCGCCATGCTCGCCTGCGCGCGCATCGGCGCCGCGCACAGCGTCATCTTCGGCGGATTCCCCGCGCCGTCGATCGTCGACCGCGTGCTCGATGCGCAGTCGCGCGTGATCGTCACCTGCGACGGCGCGTGGCGCCGCGGCGCGGTCGTGCCGCTCAAGAAGAACGTCGACGAGGCGATCGCGCTTCTGTCCGCGCAGAACCACGCGGTCGACCACTGCATCGTCCTCCACCGCACCCGAAACGAAGTGACCTGGACGCCCGGCCGCGACCACGCGTGGCACGAACTCGTCGGCGCGCAGAGCGCTGAATGCCCGTGCGAGCCGATGGATTCCGAGGACCTCCTCTTCCTCCTCTACACGTCGGGCTCCACGGGAAAGCCCAAGGGCATCCGCCACACCATCGGCGGCTACATGGTCTACACCGCGTACACCGCGCAACAGACCTTCAACCTGCGCGCGGGCGCGGGGCACATCTACTGGTGCACCGCCGACATCGGCTGGGTCACCGGCCACTCGTACATCGTGTACGGCATCATGCCCAACCGCGTGCCCACGCTCATGTACGAGGGCGCACCCAACTTCCCGGGCGACGACCGCTTCTGGGAGATGGTCGCGCGCCACCGCGTGACGCACTTCTACACGGCGCCGACCGCGATCCGCGCCTTCATGAAGTGGGGCGACGAGCATCCCGCCAAGCACGACCTCTCGAGCCTCAAGGTGCTCGGCACCGTGGGCGAGCCGATCAATCCCGAGGCGTGGATGTGGTACCGCGGGCACATCGGCCACGGAAACTGCCCGATCGTCGACACCTTCTGGCAGACCGAGACCGGCGGCCATGTGATCACGCCGCTCGCCTGCGCGACGCCGACGGTGCCGGGCTCGTGCACGCTGCCCTTCTTCGGGATCGACGCGGCGGTCGTCGACGAGCAGGGCCACGAGCTGCCCGCGAACACGGGTGGTCTGCTCGTGATCCGCAAACCCTGGCCCTCGATGCTGCGCGGCATCCACGGCGACCGCCAGCGCTTTGTCGACACCTACTGGTCGCGCGTGCAGGGCATGTACCTCGCGGGCGATGGCGCGCGCCGCGACGAGCGCGGCTACTTCTGGATCATGGGCCGCATCGACGATGTCATCAATGTCTCGGGCCACCGCCTCGGGACGATGGAGGTCGAGAGCGCGCTCGTCTCCCATGAGGCCGTCGTCGAGGCCGCCGTCGTGGGCATGCCGCACGACATCAAGGGCACGGGCATCGCGGCGTTCGTGTCGCTCGCACCTGGCAAGACCCCGAGCGACGCGCTCAAGGCCGCCCTGCGCGAGCATGTCTCGGGCGTCCTCGGGCCGATCGCCAAGCCCGACATGATCCGCTTCACGCAGACGCTGCCCAAGACGCGCTCGGGCAAGATCATGCGCCGGCTCCTCCGCGACATCGCCGCCGGCCGCGACTCGAAGCAGGACACCACCACGCTCGAGGACTTCAACGTGCTCGCCGCGCTGCGCGGCAACGAGGAGTGAGCGTGGCGGCGCGCAAGACCACGAGCCCAGCGCGGACGCGGTCCGAGTCCACCGCCGAGCACCACCGCGTGCGGCGGCAGCAGCACGAGACCGAGGCGGCGCAGGACTACTGCGAGGCGATCGCCGAACTGCTCGACGCGGGCGTTGAGGCTCGCGTTGGCCGCATCGCCGAGCGCTTCGGCCTGTCGCATGTGACGGTGTCGCGCGTGGTCCGTCGGCTGGCTGTGGAGGGATTCGTCCTCGCGCAGCCGCACAAGCCGCTGGGCCTCACCCCCCGTGGGCGCGCCCTGGCCGACGAGGCCAGTCGCCGCCACGAGCTGGTCATCGCCTTCCTGCGGGCGCTTGGGGTGGACGCCCGCTCGGCGGCCCTCGACGCCGAGGGCATCGAGCATCATGTCTCCCCCGCCACCCTGCGGGCCATGGCGCGGTTCCTGGGGCGGTAGACGTCGCGGGGACTCCAACGCGCGGCGGGATTCCCAACGCGCGGCGGGTTTCCCAACGCGCGGCGGGGTTCCCAACGCGCGGCGGGGTCTCCAACGCATGGCGCGAGGCCACGGCAGTGTCTATGCTGATGTAGCCCATGCTACATCGCACCGCCATGCTCCTCGTCGCCGCGCTCTCCGCGCTGTTCCTCGCCGCCTGCGACGGAGCCGATGCCGCCCGGGGCGGGACCGCGGGACCCGCGCGCGCCGAACCGCGCAGCAAGCCGCTCGTGGTCTGCACCACGCCCATCGTGGCCGACCTCGTGCGCAGCGTTGCAGGTGACAAGGTCGAGGTCGTGGCACTCATCGCCCCGGGCGTCGACCCCCACTTGTGGACGCCCACGCGCACCGACATCCTCGCCATCCTCGATGCCGACGCGGTGTTCCTCAACGGACTCATGCTGGAGGGCCGCATCGGCGACTCGATCCAGCGCGCCGAGTCGCTGGAGCGGCCCGTGCTCCGCGTGGCGCAGTCGATCGGCCGCGAGGAACTCCTCTCCGATCCCAAGCGCGCCACCTACTTCGATCCGCATATCTGGATGGACCCCGTGCTCTGGGGCCGTTCCGCGGGTCCCGTCGCGGAGACGCTCGCCAAGGTCGCACCGCGGCACCGCGACGAGTTCCTCGCCAACGCCGCGCGGTTCGAGGCCACGGCGCAGGAGCTCGCGCGCGAGTGCGCGATGGCGCTGGCGGTGATCCCCTACGAGCGCCGCATCCTCGTCTCGGCCCACGACGCCTTCGGCTACTACGGAAAGCGGTTCGATCTCCAGGTGCGCGGTCTGCAGGGACTCTCCACGGAGAGCGAGGCTTCGATCGCCGACATCGAGCACCTCGTGGCGGAGATCGCGCAGAAGCGCATTCCCACGGCGTTCGTCGAGACCACCGTGTCGGACCGCACCATCCGCGCGCTCGTGGAGGGATGCGGTTCGATCGGGCATGAACTCGCGATCGGCGAACCCCTGTACTCCGACTCGCTCGGTCGCGCGGGCTCGCCCGAAGGCACGTGGATCGGCATGATCCGCCACAACACGCGCGTGATCGCGCAGAGCCTCTCGGAACCACGGCGTTGAGCGGCGCACACGCCGACATCGCACTGGCGCTCGCGGGATTCCGCGCGGGCTACTCCGCGGCGGAGATCAAGGTCCACGACGTCGACCTCCGCCTCGCGCGCGGGTCGCTCACCGCGCTCATCGGTCCGAACGGCGCGGGCAAGAGCACGCTGCTCAAGGGAGTGCTCGGTCTCACACCCGTCCATGCCGCCGAGCGGGTGCGCATCCTCGGACAACCGCTCGACGCCGTGCGGGGGCGTGTGGCCTACCTGCCGCAGCGCTCCGAGATCGACTGGGACTTCCCGCTCCGCGCCGTCGATGTGGTGGCGATGGGCCTCTACGCGCGCATCGGGCTCTTCCGCCGCGTGGGACGCGACGCGCGGACACGCGCGTCCCGCGCGCTCGATCTGGTGGGACTCGCCGACGCGGCGCACACGCCCATCGGCGCGCTGTCGGGCGGGCAGCGCCAGCGCGTGCTGGTGGCGCGTGCGCTGGCGCAGGAGGCCGATCTCCTGCTGCTCGACGAGCCCTTCGCCAACGTGGATGCGCAGAGCGAGCGCACCATCGCCGAGGCGCTGCAGCGGCTGCGCTCCGCGGGAGCGACCATCCTCGCGGTGCACCACGACCTCGCGAGCGTGCGCGCCCACTTCGACGACGCGGTCGTGCTCCACGGGACGGTGCGCGCGCACGGCCGCGCCGGCGATGTGCTCGCCGAGAGCGCCGTGGCGCAGGTGTTCGGGTTTGCGGGAGTGGACGGGCGCGCCTGGGCGGGAACGCGCGCATGAGCCAGGGACCGACCGACGCCCTGCCCGCCGCCAACACCATGCTGGTGCTGTCGGGCTGCGCGCTGTTCGGTGCGGTGGCGGGCGCCGTGGGCAGCTTCGTGCTGGCGCGGCGACGCGCGCTCCTGGCCGATGTCGCGGCGCATGCGAGTCTTCCGGGGGTGTGCCTGGCCTTTCTCGCGGGCGAGGCGCTCGGTGTCGGCGGGCGCACGGCATGGCTGCTGCTTGCAGGGGGCGCCGCAACGGCGCTGCTGGCCACCTGGTGCGTTCCGCAGCTGGCGCGCCTGCGCGGCGTGGGCCCCGACGGCGCGCTCGCGGTCTCGCTCTCGTTCTTCTTCGGGCTCGGCGCGGTGCTGCTCTCGGCCATCCAGTCGCACGACTCCGCGGCGCAGGGCGGGCTCAACCACCTGCTGTTCGGCAGCGCCGCCGCCACCACGCGCAGCGACCTCGTCATGCTGGCG
>CAIOCH010000620.1 GCA_903856525.1 uncultured bacterium
CGATGTTCCAGACCGAGATGTACTGGAGGTCGACGGTGCCGCCCCAGATCTCGATGCCGTCGTCGACGTTGTTCATGATCTCCATGTGGTCGATCACGGTCTCCTTGCCGATGCCGCCGAGCGACAGGCCGTTGAGCTCGTTGTTGAGGCCGATCACCCTGCCGCCGTAGCGGAAGGAGCAGAACGAGAGCGTGCCGCTGTCATCGAGGTCGTCGCCGCCGCCGTAGAGGACGTTCGGATCCGTGGCCGACTGTCCGACGAGACCTTCCATCGCGCCGACGTTGTTGGCGTTGAAGGTCGCGCTGTTGGCGGCGACCGCGTTCTCGCTGATGTAGGCGCGACCCATGATGGTCAGGTTGCCCCACTCGTTGCACACCGGACGCCAGGTGCCGGACTTCGGATCGCCGGCGGTCCAGGTGGCCACGTCGGCCTTCGAGGTGAAGATGATCGGCTCGGCCTGGGTGCCGACCGCGTTGATGCGCGCGCCACGGGTGACGGCGAGCGAGCCGCCGACGCCGGTGTCGCTGGCGATCACGGTGCCCGGCTCGATGGTGAGCGTGGCGCCGGGCAGGACGTAGATCTGGCCCTGCAGGTTGTAGGTGTTGTTCTTGGTCCAAGTCGTCGAGGTCGAGATGTTCGTCGTGACGAGCACCTCGGCGGCGAGCGCGTTCGCCGAGAGCATCGAGGCTCCGGCGCACGCAACGAAGGTCGCGAAAGTCTTCTTCATGGGATCCGTCTTTCTCAAGGTCAAATGCCTGCGAGAACCTTGCCGAAGGCCATCCACTGCGAACATACGCAGCCTGCGATCCACACGACCGCCGAATGAAATGAACCTTCGCGGGCAGAACCTAGACCACAGGTGTTCAGGACCTGTGAATTGCACTCGCGCTTGCCGCTTCGTTTGTGTTCAGGAAACGAACGCAGCCCGCGATGAGAGCGGGCGCAAAGTTAGGCGTGGTGTGTGAAGGTTCCGTTGGCGGCGGGTGTGGACTGGGTGTCCAGCGTGCAAAGGAACGAGCGAAACCCGCCGCGATCGGCGCATTGTCAAGATCGCGTCAAGGACGCGCCTGGCGGATGCGCGCGCGGATGCGTCAAGGCGCTGCGAAGGTCGCGTCAGCGCCAGCCGTTGAGCAGGATCGCCAGGTCGCCCGCGTCGACCAGTCCGCTCTGGTTGAGGTCGTACGGCGGGTAGTAGACGCCCCACGAGTTCAGGACCTCCGCGAGATCCATGGCCGAGATGAGCGCATCGCGGTTGAAGTCCGCGGGGTTCATGGCGAACTCGCGGCGGCCGTAGATGAATCCCGTCGCCGCCGGCTGCGTGGCGGTCAGGAACATGGTGAACTCGGCGCTCAGGAACACATTGGGCGAGTCGCAGGAGCCACACCAGCGCGGCTGCCCCGCGACCGCCGAGAAGCGGAAGTCGAAGAAGCGCACGTTGGTCGCACTCGTATTCATGCGCGCAAGCGCCTCGTGCACGGTCGACGGGATCGAGATCGATGGGTTGCGCCGCAGCGCCGCATCCTCGGCGAGCGTGCCGCGGGGCATGAACGGCTGCGACAGCACGACGGAGTTGGGCGAGCCGAGGGTGACCCGCGCCTGGCGGGCGATGTTCTTGACGGGCTCGAGCATGCAGATGTCAAGCACGAGCGCGGGCGACTGCGACACCGCGCGCGCCCGCAGGAAGCGCCAGCCCGGCAGCTGCGCCTCGACCGAGCCGATGGCGGACGAGAGTTGGGCACTGGTGCCGCGGGCCACGGGCTCGCCTTCGAATCCGTCGGCGAGCCGCACGCGGGCGATCGCGTCGACATTGACCGTCGACAGGTCGGCGAACCGCGCCAGCAGGACCAGCAGGGTGTGCTGCGACACCATGCTCACCGAGCGCACCTGGATGAGGGGCTGACCAAGGCTCGTCGCGGCCAGCTGCGCCGCCTCGCTGAAAGTCATGTTGCCGAGCGACCGGCGGGAGAGCACGATGGCGAGCGTCGCCCGCTCGAAGTCGGTGAGCGCCGCGGCGCTCAGGTTGAGCGGCGTGCCGGTGACGGCGTCGAACTCCATGGTCCAGCCGACATCGAGCTTGGCCGTCGGGCCGAACACACGGACGATGGTGGTGAGGGTCACCGGATCGAGGGCGTACTCCACCTTGGTCACTTCGATGGCCGGAACGAACACCTCAGCCGTGGCGACCGCCTGGTCGAACGGAATGAGGCTCTGCGCCTCTGCCTTCGGGGCGGAAGCGAGCAGCCATGCCAACATCAGCGCCGGCAGCAAGGGGACCTTGCGGAGGAATGTCATGAATACCCCGGTAATGGGCGGCACGGAGGTGCCGACACGGTGAGACGAACACAGCCCGGGACGAACGGGCCACTTTCAACATGGCGCGGAAACACCATCGATCAAGGGACTTGCGCCGAAATGTCCCCGCACGGCTCCCGCCCCCGCTGCCGGGCGACATCGGAGAGAATCCCCCCATGCCCGAGAACCTGCCGAACGGACACCCGACCTTGCCTGAGCGGACCCGCGACCTCCTGCTGGCGGTGCGCTTCGCCCTGCAGCAGATCCGCACCTCGCAGGCGCCCGAGATGGCGGCGAACCTGGCCTTCCGCACGCTGTTCGGACTGCTCCCGGTGCTGGTGGTCGGCACCGTGCTCACGCGGGCCATCCTGGGCGACGAATTCCTCGACCTCGTCCATCGCCTGATCGAGGCGATGGGGCTGCACTCCGTATCGGTTGTGCCCGCGGACGGCAGCGCCAAGGACGGGGTGCCGCTCGGTCCGTGGCTCGAGTCGCTGGCACGCGAGGCGGCGAACATCGATCTCTCGGCGATCGGCGTGGTGGGCGCGCTGGCCGTCGTGTTCAGCGCGGTGTGGACGATGGTCGCCATCGAGTCGAGCTTCAACGCGATCTACCGCGCGCCGCAGGGACGCTCGCTGGTGCGGCGGGTGCTCATCTACTGGTTCGTACTCACCGCGGGTCCGGTGCTCTTCGCGGCGATCCCACTGGCGCTGCGCGCGGCGGCCGATGTCCTCGGCAGCGACAGCGCGCCGGCGCTGCTCGCGGCGCGGATCTTCTCGAGCGTGGGCGGATTCGTGTCGCTGTGGTTCCTGCTGGCGGCGGCGTACGCGACCGTGCCCAACACCCGCGTCGACGTGCGTTCGGCCATCCTCGGCGCGTTCGTGGCCACGGCGCTCGTCGAGGTGGGCAAGCAGTTCCTGGGCGCGTCGCTGGCGGGCTCGTTCGCGGCGAGCCGTCTGTACGGGTCGCTCGGTCTCGTGCCTCTCTTCATGCTGTGGGTCTACCTCATGTGGCTCGTGGTGCTGTTCGGACTGCAAACGGCGGCCATCCTGCAAGGGCTCGCGGGTGGCGGACGGAGGCTCGCGACGGCCTCGGCGCCGGATTGCTTCGAGCCGGCGCAGGCGATCCCCTGCTATCGCGCCGTATGCGAGGGGTTTCACGGCGGGCGCGGAGCTTCGATCGACACGATCGTGCGTGCGTGCGGACTGGCACCGGCAACGGTGCGCGGGGTGCTGGCGTTGTTCGAGAAGCACGGACTCGTGCACCGCATCGAGGGCGGCGGCGGACGATTCGCGCCCTCCAAGCCGCCGGCGGAGATCACCCTCGCCGAGGTGCTGCGACTGGGCTTCGCCTACGCCGACGGCGGTAGCGAGGTCGCGGCCCGTGACGAGATCGCCACGCTGCGTGAGGCACAGGTCGCCAGACTCGGGGATACGCGGTTCGCGGCGAAGGCGTAGCGGGATTGTCCGATCGCGACGGCGGGAGTGATCGACCCGAGCCATCGATGTCCCCGGGGTGATCGACTCGAGCCATCGATGTCATGGGAGTGATCGACGTCAGCCTTCCATAAGTCCACAGAGGACATCAAGCCTTCGAGACATCGAAGGCTCACGCCCAGTGTTCCGCAGTCTCCGCTCCGCGGCGACTGAC
>CAIOCH010000621.1 GCA_903856525.1 uncultured bacterium
AGGATCCGTCGGCCACGCGGCGGGCACTGGAGCGGACCTCGGTGGCCGCCGCGGCGATGGCCGTGGCGCCGAGCGGACCTGCGGCCGATGCCGAGGAGATCCTGGTGACGCTGGGTGAGCAGCGGGCGCAGGCGCGGGCGCGCGTCGACCGCGTGCTGGCTGCCGCGGGGGGCGAGACGCTCGGCGCCGACGAGATCGTGACGCGGGCGCTGCGGACGCGCGGGGTGCAGTGATCCGCACGGGAGACCGGTGAGGTCATGACGGGAGATTGCATGCACGATCGCACGGCACATCGCTACACAGGGATCATCGCGGGTGGCTCGGGCACGCGGCTGTGGCCGGCGTCCCGCGCAGCGCGGCCGAAGCAGCTGCTGCCCATGGCGGGCGGCCTGTCGCTGCTCGGGCACGCGTGGCACCGTGTCGACGGCGTGGTGCCGACGGAACGGCGGCTGCTGTGCACGACGGCGGACTTCGCGCCCGCCATGCGCGCCGCGCTCGGCGGCGTGACCGACGACAACATGCTGGTCGAGCCGTGCGGGCGCGACACGCTCAACGCCGTGGGGCTGCTCGCGTACGCGTTGGTGCACCGCGATCCCGACGCGGTGCTCGCCGTGCTGACGGCCGACCACCTGATCGAGCCGGCCGATGCCTTCCGCACGCGCCTGGTCGACGCGTTCGCGCTGGTCGAGGCCGATCCCACCCGCATCGCCACCTTTGGCGTGACGCCCACGCACGCGGCCACGGGGTACGGCTACATCGAGCGCGGTGCGCCGATCACGGGCGCCGCGCAGGCCTACGCCGCCACGCGCTTCACCGAGAAGCCCGATGCCATGCGGGCGGCGGAGTACCTGCGCTCGGGCGCGTACCTGTGGAACTCGGGCATGTTCGTGTTCCGCGCGTCGACGATGTGCACGGCGATCGCGCGCTTCGCGCCAGACAACGCCGCGGGACTCGCGCGCATTGCCGCGGGCGAGTCCGCGGCCGACATCTATCCCACGCTCCCGCGCCAGTCGATCGACCGCGCGGTGATGGAGCCGGCGGCGGTCGCGGGCGACATCGGCGTGTGCGTGCTCCCGCTGGGCGCGCAGTGGCTCGATGTGGGCAGCTGGCCGAGTTTCGCCGAGACGCTGCCCGCGGACGATGCGGGCAACCGCTCCAACGCGCACTGGTGCGACCTGGGATCGCGCGGCATGACGGTGGTGTCCGAAGATCCATCGCATCTCGTGGCCACGGTCGGTTGCGAGGACCTGGTGATCGTGCACACCGCCGACGCCACGCTCGTGTGCCCGCGCGCCGAGGCGGAGCGGGTGAAGGAGCTCGTCGCGCGCGTTCCCGGGAAGTGGAGGTAGCGTGCGGTACCTGGCGATCGACCTCGGCGACAAGCGCACGGGCTTCGCGGCGGGCGACGATGTCGTGGGACTCGTGCAGCCGCTGTCGGTGGTGGAGGCGCACACGCCCGCGCTGCAGCTGAGGGCGTCGATGCGCGTGATCGACGAGTACGGGCCCGATCGCATCGTGCTGGGCCTCCCCTACAACATGGACGGCACCGAGGGACCGCGCGCGAAGCTGGTGCGCGACTTCGCCACCGCGCTCGAGAAGGCCATCACCGCGGCGCTGGGGCCGCACACGCGCCTGCGCATCGCGCTCCACGACGAGCGCCTGTCGAGCTTTGCCGCCGAGCAGAAGCTCAACCGCACGGGTCGCACCCACGCCGAGAAGAAGGCGCTGCGCGACGCACTCGCCGCCTGCGCGATCCTCGAGGATTTCCTCGCGATGCAGCGCGGCGACCGCAGGGCTGGTCCCCCGGCCGACGCAGGCGGGGATGCGGATGACGAGGGAGTCCCCGGCGGGGAAGGTCCCGACGCATGAGCGCGCGCGTGCATCTCACCGCCGAGCAGCGCGCCGTGGTCGAGGCGCCCGACGATGCGCACCTCACGGTGCTGGCGGTCGCGGGCAGCGGCAAGACCACGACCATGGTGCACCGCCTGGCCGAGCTCGCGCTCCGCGGCGTGAAGCCGGCGCAGATGCGTGCGGTGATGTTCAACAAGGCGGCCCAGCGCTCGTTCGCGGAGCGCCTGGGGAAGACGGGCGTCGACCCAGGCGAGCTCAAGGTGCAGACCTGGCACGCCATGGGGTACGCCATCATGCGCCACCTCGAGCGCGTGGGCGCGGTGCCGCGCATGCCGCTGCTGGCCGAGGGTGGCGAGGTGCTGCGCATCGTGGGCGAGTGCATCCGCGAGGAGTTCGCCGAGCGCAACGAGCGGCCCGACGAGGACGACGGCCGCGACGCCGAGAGCTGCCTCGAGGCGATCCGCGAGTGGAAGTCGATGATGGTGCCGCCCGCGCGCGCGGGGCACAGCGACGACGAGTTCCTGAAGGCGGTGTACGCGCGCTTCGAGAAGCGGCGCGCCACGCAGGGATTCCGCACCTTCGACGACCTGATCGGCGACGCCGTGGCCGCGCTCGAGCAGAGTCCATCGCGGCACGGGCTCGCCGACCGCTTCGAGCACATCGTGGTGGACGAGTTCCAGGATGTCGACCACGTGCAGTTCCGCCTGCTCGAGCTGATCGCGGGCGCCCGCGCCCGCGTGACCGTGGTGGGCGACGACGACCAGACCATCCACGAGTGGCGCGGGGCGCGCAGCGCCTTCATCCGCGGCGAGTTCGCACGGCGGCTGCCCACGCACCGGCACTTGTCGTTCGCGCTGTCGACGACCTTCCGCTTTGGCCCGGCGCTCGCCGCCGCCGCCGAGCGCGCCATCGCGCCGGGCGTCGACCGCGTGCCCAAGCGCATCGTGGCGGGCGATCCGGAGCAGGACTCGCAGCTCGTGGTGGTCGCGGATCGCGGCGACTCCCCCGCTGCGCTCGATCCGCTGGTAGCCAAGCTGGAGGAGCTGCGCAACGCCGGCACGCCCGCCACCGACATGGTGGTGCTCGGCCGCTCGTGGGCGCAGCTCATGGCCATGGAGTGGCGCATGCTCGCGGCGCGCATCCCCTTCCTCATGGACGAGCACGCGGCATTCGCCAACGATCCATCGCTGGCGCTGCTGCTCACCTACATCCGCGCGGTGCGCGGCGTGCGCAGCGAGCTCGACGACGACCTCTCGCGCACCCTGCTGCGCATCGTCAACCGGCCGTTCCGTGGCGTGTCGCGCCAGGGCATCGAGCGCCTGGTGCGCGACGCGCAGCGCGAGGGCCTGTCGATCGCCGACATCTGCTTCGACGACGACCTGCACAAGATGGCGGGATTCCACGGCGGCGCCCGCAACGAGCTCAAGGCGCTCGGCGGCGTGCTCCTCAAGGCCATGCGCCGCGACACGGGCGACTGCGGCGCGGCCGATGCGATCCGCATCCTCCGCGGCGAGGTCGATTTCCGCGAAGCGCTCGCGGCCTTCCGCAACGAGGCGGGCGTGGCCGAGTGCCTGCGCGCCTACGAGGTGCTCGAGGATTTCGCGCGCGGCACGCGCTGCCGGCTCGCCGACCTCGAACCGCAGCTCGCGGCCGTCGATCCGACGCAGGGCGAGCCGCCCGAGCGCTGCGTGCGCGTGACCACCATCCACCGCGTGAAGGGCCTCGAGTGGGACTACGTGTTCATGCCCGAGTGCGACGAGGGCTGGATGCCGCTGCCGGGCGACGAGGAGAGCGGCTGCTTCGACACGGGCGCGGCCGACAAGACGCTCGGCCGCAGTCCCTCGGTGGAGAGCGAGCGACGGCTGTTCTACGTGGGCATCACGCGCGCGCGCACGGCGTGCTTCGTGGGCTGCGGCGCCGACAACGACCGGTCGCGGTTTCTCAAGGATGCGATCGGGCAGGCGGAGGCGCGTCCGACGCCCGCGCGCGCGAAGCGCTGAACGTGCCGCGGCGCACAGGTCCCGTGGACTCCGCGGGGCTCCACCTCACACCGGCCAGCGCGCGCTGTCGGCGTCGAGATACCAGCGGAACTCGCCGCCCACGGGCGCGATGCCCTTGATGGGGATCTCGCGCGGAGTCTCGATGCCGTTGATGATGCGGTGGATCATCGGCGCCTTCTTGCCACCCGTGACGAGCGCGCCGATGAAGCGCGCGCCGTTGATCAGGTGG
>CAIOCH010000622.1 GCA_903856525.1 uncultured bacterium
ACCCCTCACTGTCGGAAGTCATGCGCGAGGCGGCGCTCGCAGCCACTGACAATCGGGCCTTGAACGGTTGACAGCAGCTTCTGGGGTGACGATGGCAGGGTCCTCGATCGTCGAGGCCTACGAACGCTCGCTTGCTTCGCGCGGTTACAGCGACGATCCCGCGCAGCGAGCGGCGGTACTGCGACTGCAGCGCTTGGCCGACGAGCTAGCCCAGGCGGGCGATCGCGCGCCCGGGCTGCTCGGCCGAGTCTTCGGGCGGGCGCCTCGGGCGGTACGCGGGGTGTGGCTGTGGGGCGGAGTCGGTCGCGGCAAGAGCTTCGTGATGGACTGCTTCTACGGCGCAGTGGGACCGCTTCGAAAGACCCGGCTTCACTTTCATGAGTTCATGCGCGCAGTGCATCGCGAGTTGGAGTCTTTGAAGGGACGAGCCGACCCCCTCGATGAACTTGCACGGCGCGTGGCGCAGCGCCATCGGTTGATCTGCTTCGATGAGTTTCATGTGTCCGACATTGCCGACGCCATGATCCTTGAGCGACTGTTGCGAGGTCTGTTCAGCCATGGGGTCTGCTTCGTGATGACCTCGAACTATCGCCCGGATGATCTTTATCCCGACGGACTGCATCGCGACCGGATCCTCCCCGCCATCGCGCTCATTCATCAACACACCGACTGCCTTCAGCTCGATGCGGGTCAAGACTACCGGCGGATGTCGCTCGCTCAGATTCAGGCCTATCTCACGCCGCTCGATGAATCGGCCGCGCGTGCGTTGTCTTCAGCCTTCGAAGCGCTCGCTGAAGCAGCGGACGAAGCGCCTGAGTTGCAGATCGAGAACCGAGAGGTGCGCGCACTGAGGCGTGCGGGGGGCGTGGTGTGGTTTGACTTCGGAACGCTTTGCGGAGGACCACGCTCGCAGAACGACTATCTTGAATTGGCCACGCGTTTCCATACGGTGATCGTGTCGGATGTACCAAGAATGACGGCGGCGATGGCCTCCGAAGCGAGGCGCTTTGTCTGGCTGGTTGACGTCCTTTACGACCAGAAGGTCAAGTTCATCGTATCGGCGCAGTGCCCACCTGAAGCGCTCTACACCCAGGGCGTCATGGCGGGAGAGTTTCACCGAACAGTGAGCCGGATCGCCGAGATGCAAAGTCGCGAGTATCTCGAGGCACCGCGCCGCGGGGTCACGACGAGTCTCGCCTGACTGGGGTTCCCATGAATCGACTCACCCCGACCCGCTATCAGCCGCTGCCGGGTGAAACATCGGGGCACGATTCAACTGTTGTCGGTTTGCCCGACGTACACACGCTTCGACAGGTCATCGACTGGCTTGCGGGCGGTCTCCTCGAGCGTGACGATCATTCCCGTGTGCTGCTGCTGGCGCTTCTGTCTGGCGAGCATGTGCTCCTCATCGGTCCACCGGGCACGGCCAAGAGCGCGCTTGCGCGCAGGGTGCATCAGTTGGTGGGCGGACGCTGGTTTGAGCGGCTGCTTACGCGTTTTACGGTGCCCGAGGAACTGTTCGGGCCACTGTCGCTCTCGGCGCTCGATGAGGGGCGGTATGAGCGGGAGACGGATGCCTATCTGCCAACGGCAGATGTGGCCTTTCTGGACGAGGTGTTCAAGGCCAATTCGGCCATCCTCAATGCGCTCCTGGGAATCCTGAACGAACGGGTGTTTGATCAGGGGGCACGGAGAGTGGCGGTCCCGCTTGCGTGTCGGGTGGCGGCGAGCAATGAGTGGCCCGACGATGACGGCATGCGGGCGTTTCAGGATCGTTTCCTGTTCCGCTGCGACGTGTCGCC
>CAIOCH010000623.1 GCA_903856525.1 uncultured bacterium
CTCCAAGCGCTCCCTGTCCGGGCTGGTGATCGACTCGCGCTTGGTCGGCGGCATGGCGACGACCGTGTTGATGCGGATGATCGAGACCAACGAGCGCGGAACGCCCCGGGTGCCGACGACCACGCTCGTCGAGTCATTCACGTGGCACCAAGGACGCACCTTGAGGCCCTTGTAGGCGGGCACCTCCGGCGAGGGCGCGATGCCGCCTCGCCCACCGGCCTCAAGTGCACTCTTGCGACGGGGCGACGGGCGCCACAGTGTCTGCGCTCGCCCCATGAACCCTTCTTCTCGGCGTACCGCGGTGGTCACCGGCGCAGGCTCCGGCATCGGCCGGGCCGTCGCCCTGCAACTCGCCCGGGAGGGATGGACGGTCGCACTCCTCGGCCGACGCCGCGCCGCCCTCGCCGAAACGCAGGCACTCGCGGGAGAATGCGCCGCGTCGCTCCACGCCTTCCCGTGCGACCTCGCCAAGCCCGAAGCGGTAGCCGAGTGCGAGAAGTTCCGCCCGCACGTCATGCTCCTCGACGTGCACATGCCCGAGGCCGAGAGCGGTGCCTTCTGCGCGTTCGTCCGCAACTCGGACGATCTGCAGATGACCAAGATCATCGGCATGTCGAACCGCCTGACCGACGGGCAGATCGCCCAGCTGGTCGGCCGCGGCTACGACTCGGTGCTCCGCAAGCCCTTCACCGTCCGCCAGGTGATCGAGGCGATCGAGCACGCCCACGCGCTGGTGGCGTGACCGGCCGCTGGCCGCACGCATCCACCGCGTAGTTCCGCACACGTCAGGTCGGTTGAGTCCCCTCGACCGGCCTGCACAAAGCCCGCACGAGGCCCCCATGAGGCATGGGGGCCTCGTGCATTTCCACAGCCAACAGGGGCCTGCGTGACCGCACCTCGGGAGTGCCCCGCGTTCGCCCCGCGAAGGGGGCGGGCGTTCGCGGTGCTCGGCTCCGGGTAACCCGCTCTGCTACGCTCGAACCGTGACGTTGGCGGCGGGCGACATCCTCACACCCGATCTTGCGGTGACCCTGATCCTCGCGCCATTCGGCACCGCCTTGGGTTCGGTGCTGCGCGACCGGATCGTCCATGTCCTCCGAACGCGCGCGGGCCGCGCGGACCTCGGTGTGCTGGCGGCGAACCTCACCGCATGCGCGGTGGTCGGCTTGACCGCGGGGCACACCGCCGCGGCGAACACCACCCACGCCTTGGTGGCGCTTGGCTTCGCCGGCGGGCTCTCCACATGGAGCAGTCTCGCGGTCGAGGTGGCCGGCGCGCTGCGGGCGCGTCGCTGGCGCATGGTGCTGCTGCACATCCCCGCGGCGTTCGCTCTCGCGCTCGGCGTCTTCCTGGCCTCGCGGCTTCTCACCCGGGGTGCGTTGTGAGTGCCATTCGCCGCGCACTCCTGGTCGGCTTGGGCGGTTGCATGGGCGGCGTCGCGCGCGTCGTCGCGTCGCAGCTCCTCGTGGTGGCCGCGGATGCGCCGGACTGGGCGGGGCCGGCAATGCTCGCGGTGAACCTGAGCGGTTCGCTCCTCGCCGGATTCCTGCGCGGGCTCCTCGAGCGGGAACAGGCTGCGGGCCGAGATGCCGAGGTGCTCGATGCGCTGCTCCTCGTGGGATTCTGTGGCGGATACACGAGCTACTCGGGCTTCGTCTCGCTCGCGGCCGACGGTGGTGCCGCGATCACGGCCACCACGCTCGTCCTCTGCCCGCTGGCGGCGCTCGCCGGCATGCGGCTGTCGGGCGGCTATCCTGCGCAGTCCGCAGGAAACCCGCGTTGAAGATCGCCCTCGCCCAGCTCAATTCCCGCATCGGCGACCTCGCGGCCAACGAGGCGTCGCACGCCGCCGCCATCGCGCGGGCCGCGGAGCTCGGCGCGGAACTCGTGGTCTTTCCCGAGATGTCGCTGCTCGGCTATCCGCCCCGCGACCTCGTCGAGCGGCAGGGGGTTGCCGATTCCTGCGCCGAGTCGCTCGCGCGGCTGGCGACGCTCGTACCCGATTCGATGCTCGCCCTGGTCGGGTTGCCTGTGCCCTCCACGGGGCGGCCCCTCGCCAACGCCATGGCGCTCCTGCGCGGCGGCCGCGTGGTTGGGTTCGCGCACAAGCAGCTGCTCCCGAGCTACGACGTGTTCGACGAGGACCGCCACTTCACTCCCGGCGACCGAACGGTCGTCGTCGACCACGCGGGTGAGCGGGTGGCGGTGCTACTCTGCGAGGACCTCTGGCAGGCCGGCGATGCGCGGGGCGTGCGCCGCTACGCGCGCGATCCGCTCGCCGACGCCGCGGTGCAGGGCGCGACCATCGCTGCGGTGTCGAGCGCGAGCCCCTTCGTGGCGGGCAAGGATGCGCGGCACGTCGAGTTGCTGTCGATGCGCGCGCGCGCATGCGGTGTCGTGATCGCCAGCTGCAACGCGGTGGGCGGACACGACGACCTCGTGTTCGACGGGGGATCCCGCGTCGTCGCCGCCGACGGCACGGTCGCGCTGCAGTGCGCGCGGTTCGCCGAGGATCTCCGCGTGCTCGACACGGCGTCGCGCGTCCGCACGCCCGTCTCCCCGTCCCGAACCCACGCCGGCCTGGATCCTGGCGTTCACACCGACCTCGACGCCGAACGCTTCCACGCCATCGTGCTCGGCACGCGCGACTACCTCGCCAAGACGGGCCACGCCAAGGTCGCGATCGGCCTCTCCGGCGGCATCGACTCGGCCCTCGTCGCCGCCATCGCCTCCGCGGCGATCGGCGGCGCGCACATCACGGGCATCCTCATGCCGTCGCGCTACTCGTCGGATGGCTCGGTGTCCGATGCCCTCGAGACCGCGCGCATCCTCGGGCTCGGCCGCACCGAGACGCTGCCGATCGACGCGATCCACCGCGGCATCGAGTCGACCGTGGAGGGCAAGTTCTCCACCAACGGACTCGCCGGCGAGAACCTGCAGTCGCGCACCCGCGGCCTGCTCATGATGCTGGCTTCGAACGCAACAGGCGCGCTCGTCCTCACCACTGGCAACAAGAGCGAGTACGCGGCGGGCTACGCCACGCTCTACGGCGACATGAACGGCGGCCTCGCGCCGATCGGCGACCTCTACAAGACCGAGGTCTACGCGATGGCGCGCATGCTCAACGCGCGGTTCGCCGAGTTCGGCTTCGCGCAGCCGCCGATTCCGGCCGCGAGCATCGACAAGGCGCCGAGCGCCGAGCTGCGCCCCAACCAGACCGACCAGGACTCGCTGCCGCCCTACGAGGAGCTCGACGCTGTGCTGCGCGTGCTCGTCGACGGCGAGGGCTCGGTCGACGACGCCGTGCGCGTCACGGGTAGCCCGCGCGAACTCGTGCTGCGTATCGCCCGCATGCTCGATCGCGCCCAGTTCAAGCGCGACCAGGCGGCGGTCATCCTCAAGCTCACGCCGCGCGCATTCGGCCGTGGTCGCCGCTACCCGATCGCCCAGGGCTGGGGCTGGAGCCGCTGATGCCCATCCGCGTGCTGCCCACCGAGCTCGTCAACCAGATCGCCGCGGGCGAGGTCGTCGAGCGACCAGCGAGCGTGGTCAAGGAACTCGTCGAGAATTCGATCGACGCCGGCGCGCGGCGCATCCTCGTCGAGATCGAGGGCGGCGGCGCCGACCTCGTGCGCGTGACCGACGATGGATCGGGCATCCCCGCCCAGGAGCTTCCCCTTGCGGTGGCGCCGCACGCGACGAGCAAGGTC
>CAIOCH010000624.1 GCA_903856525.1 uncultured bacterium
CCCGAATCTGGTTCAAACGGCGAGAGCTACGCGGTCGCGTTCTTCGCTCTCGCCATCTGGAAGTTCCGGGGCAGTTGTGACAGGGGTGCGCTGAACAGGTCCACCCCTGATGAGAGACTTTCGCGGCCCAAGGGGCCGAGAGGAGTCTCCGATGTAGCGTTCGAACAGGAAGCGTCACCGTCCCGAGGAGGTGGTTGCCAAGCTCAGGCAGGCTGACGAGGCCCTGGCGAAGGGCACGCCGCTTGCCGAGGTAGCGAGGTCGCTGGGGGTGTCCGAGGTGACGCTGCACCGGTGGCGGGCCGAGTACGGGGCGGTGGACCGGGACGCGGTGAAGCGGCTGAAGGACCTCGAGAAGGAGAACGCCCGGCTGAAGCGCCTGGTGGCGGACCAGCAGCTGGACATCCAGATCTTGAAGGAGATCGCCAAGGGGGAATTCTGAGCCTGGCGCGGCGGCGCCGGGCGATCGAGCACGTGACGATGGTGATGGACGTCTCGGAGCGGCGCGTCTGCCGCGTGGCTGGCCAGCACCGGAGCACGCAGCGCCGCACGGCGCCGCCGAACCCGTACCGGGACAAGCTGGTGGCCAGGATGCGGGAACTGGCCGTCGCGAACCCGCGCCGTGGCCGCCGCTACATCATGGATTTGCTGCGGAAGGAGCGTTGGTCGGTCGGAGCGCGGCTGATGAAGCGGCTGTGGCGCCAAGAGGGCCTGCTGGTGCCGCAGAAGCGCGTGAAACGCAGGCGGATCGGCACGGGCGAGAACGGGATCGTGCGTCGCCGTGCGACGCGGAGGAACGAGGTGTGGGGCATGGACTTCGTGCAGGACTGGACCGCCGACGGCCGGCCGCTGCGGATGCTGGTGGTGCTGGACGAGTACACGCGGGAGTGCCTGGCAATCGAGGTGCGGCGGCGGCTGCGCGGGAAGGACGTGGTGGCGGTGCTCGACGAGCTGACGGCGATCCGTGGCGCGCCGGCGCACCTGCGGGCGGACAACGGGCCGGAGATGATCTCGAGGGCGGTGAAGGAGTGGTGCGCGGCGAGCGGCACGGATGCGCTCTACATCGACCCGGGGTCGCCGTGGCAGAACGGGATCGTGGAGAGCTTTAACGGCCGGCTGAGGGACGAACTGCTCTCATCGGAGATCTTCGCCACGCTGGACGAGGCAAGGCTGCTGGTGGACCGATGGAGGCTGCACTACAACCACCGGCGGATCCAGCGTGCGCTCGGCAAGCTGACCCCGGCGGCCTTCGCGGCGGCGTGCCTGGCGCTGCCTCCACTCTGGCTCGCTCCGCTCGCCTGCGCTGCGGCACCGCCAGGCACGGAGGGGGCGGCTACCATGCACCAACTCTCACAAGGGGTGGACCGATGAGAGCGACCCTGTCATGTGGTCCTCCCCGTCGGTCCCATCGCGCGTCACAGAGTGGGGTCTCGTGAGGAGTCTCCAGCCCGAGTTGCTGGACGCCTGTATCTCCACCAACGCGACGGTTGGATTCAAGACCCCGCTGGACCCATGCCGATGTGCCCGCACGGAGGTCCCCGTGTCTGAGAAGGCCACCCTGATTGCGTCGATCTGCGAGATCAACCCGTCCGCATCCACGGAGTGGCTGTCGCGCTTCCCCGACTCGGATCTCCGCGACTACCTCGATCACCTGATGATCTCGATGGAGCCCGCCGCGCGCGCCCGCTGGGTGCGCCGCAACGACTGTGCGCCGCTCTTCACCCGCGAAGCGGCGTAACGCACGTCGCCGGCCTGGGCGCCCTCGTTCGCGCCCTCGTCCGCGCCTGCGTCCATCCGCCAGCATCATCGTGCTCCAACAACGAGCGCTTCAGGAAGTCGTGCGGGTGGAGACCGGCCTCAGGTAGAGATCCAGTCTGCCGAGATGCGAGAGGATCGCGTCCGGAAGCGCTCGCGGCTCCAGGCCCCGCCCAGGGCGTCGTAGCCCGCGCAGGGCTTGCCGCACTCTTCGGACAGCTCGCCTTGCCTCGGTGCTCGACGAAGGCCTCGGCCGTGCCGGCCGCGATGTCGAGGACCACGTCGGAGAATTGCCAGGGTGCGGAGATGCCGAGGATGTTGGCGTGGAGGTCGCGGTCGTGCATGTCGCCAAGGCACGGGCGGGACGGATCGCGACGAGGCGTGTCGGGGTAGGGGTGATCCGCACGAAAGCCTGAAGACCCCAAAAACGAGAGCAGCCGTCCCCCATATGGATCGGCTGCTCCCTGGATCGGCCCTGCGACGCACTGGTTCGTCCTCCGATGCGTCACACGTGTTGAGCTGCCTCGTGCGGTATGGCGCGCACTCGGCGGGACCGGCTCACTCCCAACCGTGACCCTCCCCCAGTTCCGGCCGCTCGTCGTCTCGCGGTTCGTCCGGCTTCTGCGTTCGTTCACGATTGGATTGTTCGATCATGCGGCGGAGATATGCGTTCTCTCGCCGGGTTGCCTCCAGATCGAAGACCAGGTACTTGACGCTCAGACGCAGGTAGTCGAGAGCGTCCTGAAGTTCATTGATGGAGGACTGCACGCGGGCGCGACGCGCCTCGGCGCTGTCGGCAGCATCGGTGGCTGCGGGTGCCTGCGAGGCGGGCAGCTCCCGGATGCGCTCGAAGATCTGGTTCATCTTGTCCTGAAAGGTGATCTCGTCCACGGTTCCTTCTCCCTCTCTTCGGTTGTGCAGTCGGCCGAACGTCTCGGCTCGAAGGTACCTATTGCAACCTGCGTGCCAGCGGACGATGGCGTGCGTCACCGAACGTCAAAAATGCCAGCGCGGGCGAGATTCTTGGTCGCGCCCGCGCAGGGTGATCGATCGGAGGATGGTCTGGAGCGTGTGGTGCGTGGCTGCAACAGGTGTTCAGCGCACCTTGTCGAACCGCTGCAACACGCCGAGCGCGTTGCGGGGTGCGTCGACCAGCAGGGCATCGATGGCCACGCGGCGGCGGCGGAAGTCGGACACCAGTCGGTGCAGCGCCAGGTCGCGGTCCATCGACCAGGTCTTGAAGAATGACTCCAGCTCGGTCCGGTTGAAGCGGGACAGGGGGTCGTCGAGACCGCTCTGCGCCACGGCCCAGTCGATGAGCTTGGCGCCGCCATCGAACCGGTACAGGGCGAGCAGGTTCTTGAGCCGCCGCTCGGGGGTAAGGAAGGGATCGGTCGCGTCGGGGGGAAGCTCCGACATCGCCTGCTCAGGGCGACGCTTGGCGATCTCGCCCAGCCAGCCGCCTTCGGAGGCGATCTCCCGAGCCGCGAAGGTGTGTTCTGCGGCGCCCGATCCCTCGACGACCTCGAGGTCGGCGGCGCTGGCGAGCAGCGTCTTCAGACCCGCGGCACCGAACTTGATCCAGAGTCGCTGGTCGCGAGCCCCTGCGCGCGTGAGTGACTCGACGCGCGTGACGCTGCCGATGCCCCATTCGGGACGTTGGCGGTGACGAACCTGCATACCTGTGGTGAACATGACGGGCGTAAGCATGGCGTGTGCTGGGCGGGGGCTGCTGCGGAGGACCGTGTCTGCGGAGGACCGTGTCGGCGAACCGCTTGCAGGAACCGTGAGATGAGGACCAATGGGCTCGGTGCCGATGGCGGCGCGAGCTGGCGTGATGAGAATCGCGCGATGGAACAACGCGAGAGGAAACGCGCGGGCGCCTTGCGCACCGGGTCGGTCCATGCTGCCGGCCGACAAGCAGCCCGACGACACGGACAACCCGCGTCGGACGGAGATGACTCGATGGACGGATGAAAACTCCGCACACGAAGCACGACGACCCTCCGGCCGTGATCCTTCGGACTGGTTCTCATCTGCTGCAGGCGTTCGGAAGTCGTCTTCCTGACCCGAACCAGCGTGCGAATCGCAGGGCGATTCCGCTGAAATCCTGCGTCGGGACGGTGATTGTGCACCGACCGCGCAACTCTTCGCAACGAATCGAGAGAATTGTGCCCCAAGAGTGTAGCAGGAATGGGCCCCGTGCAACACGCCGCGCTGAAAAAACGCACGGAAGCGGGAATGGGTGCGGCGGGAAAGTGGCTGCCGTTACTGTGGTTGCATGATCGAGTCCAGGCCCACGGTGCGCATCGCATTCCTCGGCGACATCAACGGTGCGCCCGGGCGCATGGCGCTCGACCAGCAGCTTCCCGTGCTGCGCGAGCGCTTCCGCCCCGATCGGATCGTGGCCAACGCCGAGAATGCCCGCAACGGTTCGGGGCTGACTCCCGAGCTGTACGAGCAGTTCCGCCGCCTCGGCATCGACGCGTGCACGCTCGGCGACCACGCGTTTCGCGATGCCAAGATCATCCCTCTGCTCGACGACCCCGCGAAGGCGGTGTCGCGCCCGGCCAACCTCTCGTCGCGAACGCCGGGCAAGCGGCTCGTCCGCATTCCCGCCGACGAACGCTGTGCCCGCGACGTGTACGTGATCACCGTCCTCGGCCGCATCCACATCGGCTCGGTGCAGGCGAACGACCCCTTCGAGTGCATGGACGCGATGCTCGCGGCGATGCCCGAGCGCAACCCGATCGTCCTGGTCGAGGCGCATATGGAGGTGACGAGCGAGAAGGCTGCGCTGGCGCACCATCTCGATGGCCGCGTGGCGGCGGTGCTTGGCACGCACACGCACGTGCCCACCGCCGATGAGCGGATCCTGCGCGGGGGAACAGCGTTCCAGACCGACCTGGGCATGACGGGTCCGCACGACAGCGTCATCGGTCGCAGCACCGTCGCCGTGCTCAAGCACTTCACGACGGGCGTGCATGTCCCGTTCGACATGGGCTCCGGCGGCGAGGCGGTGCAGGGCGCCCTCGTCGAGGTGGATCTCGCGACCGGTCGCGCGCGCTCGATCGAGCGGATCAACCTTCCCGCGCGCGTTCCGCACCGTTGAGATCGGCGGGGAGAGGGCCGTGCGGAAGGGTCGGCGACCACGCCGCGCCGCCCGGTGTCTCCACCGTGAAGCGGTCCCCGGGATGCATGTCCAGCGACAGGACCGGCTCGTGCGACTCCACGGAGACGCCGGATCGCTCGATGCGCTGGAGTCCCGTGCGCGCGTCGCCTGTCCCCGCGGGAACCCCGCGAGGTGCGTGCACGCGGCGCGACCCGAAGAACGAGAGTGACGCGCGCTCGGTGAATTCGTAGCTGCGCACCATGCCATCGCCACCGCGGCATCCGCGGGGATCCTCGGGAACGCCCCCTGATGCGCTGCGGATCCCGAACTCGCGGATGATCACGGGCGCGCGCCGCTCCAGCACGTCGATGTCGGTGAGCCTCGTGTTCGACATGTGCACGTGGACGCCGCCCGCGCCTTCGGTGCAAGGGCCGCCGCCGTCGGTGCATGGGCCCGCCACGTGGGTGCCGGGGCCCGCGCCCGCGCCGCCACCGAGCGTCTCGTAGATCGTGAAGCGCTCGTTGCCGAAGAGCGTGTTGTTCATCGTGCTCTGGCTCTCGGCCGAGAGTCCCAGGCAATCGATCAGCGCGGCCACGACCGACTGGCTTGTCTCGACGTTGCCCGCGACGACGGGAGGGCACATCGTCGGGTCCGCCGCGAAGGTGGGGTTGAGCATGCCCGCGGGCACATCGAGCTCGACGGCGCGCAGGAGCCCCTCGTTCATGGGGACGTCGGCGTCGATGAGCAGCCGCAGGACGTAGAGCGTTGCCGCGCGCGTCACCGCGAGCGGTGCGTTGAAGTTCGCCGGATGCACGTCCGACGAGCCCGCGAAGGAGATCCGCAGCCCCAGGCCGTGCGCAGCGTCGATCCGCTGCACGCTCACGGCGATGCGGGATCCATCGTCGAGTTCGCGGTGCGCCGCGCGGAGACCCTTGGCCAAGCCGCTGATGGCGCGTCGGAGCGCGCGGTCGGCGCGGTCGAGCTCGG
>CAIOCH010000625.1 GCA_903856525.1 uncultured bacterium
CGAGCAGGTAGCCGTTGGCGCCGTGCACTTCGACGCCGTCGAAACCCGCGCGCTTGGCGTTCTCCGCAGCCCGCCGGAAGCCCTCGACGATCCCGGGGATCTCGCCGTCCTCGAGCGTGCGTGGTACCTCGTGCCGTTGCATGCCCGCAGGGGTGAAGGTCTCGCCGTCGATGGGCACCGCGCACGACGACACCGACTGCTGGCCGCCATTGCAGAGGGGATGGCACGCGCGTCCGCCATGCCAGATCTGCAGGAAGATGCGTCCACCACGCGCGTGCACGGCGTCGGTGACCTTGCGCCATCCCGCGACCTGCGCCTCGGAGTGCACGCCGGGTGCGCCGGGAAACGCGCAGTTGCCCGCGATGGCCATGGTGGCCTCCGCGATGAGCAGGCCCGCACCCGCGCGCTGGGCGTAGTACGTGGCCATCAACTCGCCCGGCACATCGCCCGCCTCGGCGCGGCAGCGCGTGAGGGGAGCCATGAAGATGCGGTTGGGGACCTCGAGCGAGCCGAGCACAAGGGGGCTGAAGAGCGTGGGCATGATGATGGCGGTGGTTGTGGCGAAAGAGGTTCAGAGACCGAGGTTGCGCCGCTTCTCGGCGACGAACTTCAGGTGGTGGTCGACATGGTTGGCGTAGATCTCCACGACCTGCAGGAGGGTGACCTTGCCACGCTGCGTGTGCACGCCCGTGCGCGCGAATGCGTCGGGCGGCAGGGTGCGCAGCCAGCGCGCCGTGAAGCGGCGGTTCGCCTCGAACAGGTCGAGTACCTCCGCGAGATCGGTGCGGTCGCTGGGGAGATTCGCGATGAACGCGTTCTCGTCGTACGCCACGAGCAGCGGGTTGTCCTCCGCCACGATGCGGCGCTTGCGGTGGGTCGAGGCGAGGTCGCTGTCGACGAGGTGCACCGCGTTCTCGGCGATGCTCCATGTTCCCGGTGCGATGCGGGTGTGCAACTGGGCGTGCGTGAGCCCGTCGCAGGCTGCGCGGAGCTTGGTCGGGCCGGACTCGTAGGCGGCGATGGCGGATTCGATCTGGGTCATGGGCGGCGAGTGTAGGCGGGTACAGTGGCGGGATGCTGCAGGTGACCCGCGTGAAGCTGTTCGTTTGCCTCTGTGCGCTGGCTGCGGGATGCACCCGATCCGCCACCATCCGCGCACTCGTACCCGAGGGTACTCCCGTCGTGTACGCGGCGGGCAGCGTGCCGTCGCTCGGGAACTGGGATCCCGAACGGATCGCCATGCGTGGCACGGGGAGGGCTCGCGAGTTGACCGTCGATCTCGACGGCGCGGACGAGGCGGAGTTCAAGCTCACCCTCGGCTCGTGGTCGACCGAAGCACTCGGTGCCGACGGTCGCATCATGCAGAACCAGCGACTGCGCGCGGGCGGCGTCACCACGGTCGAGGTCTCGGGATTCCAGGCCGATCGGAGCACCGACGCGTTCGACGACCCCGCGGGAGGCGGCGTACTGGGCACGCTCGTCACCTGGCGCGATGTGCGCAGCACGCAGGGGATCCGCGCGCGCACCGTGCAGGTGTGGCTGCCGCCCGAGTACGACCCCGCGGGGGCCACCCGTCATCCCGTGATCTACGCCCACGACGGGCAGAACCTCTTCGATCCGAGGCTCGCGGCCTTCGGCACCGACTGGGGGCTCGATGAGGCGATCGTGGAGCTCTGCGCGCGCACCGCATGCACGCCGCCGATCGTGGTGGCCGTGTGGAACACGCCCGATCGCCGCCGCGAGTACTGCCCGTGGGGCCTTGGCGATCGCTACGCGGCGTTCCTCATCGACGAGCTCATGCCCAAGGTGAACGCGGAGTTCCGCACCCGCACCGACGCGGCCGCCACCATGACCCTCGGCTCATCGATGGGCGGGCTCATCTCGTTCCATCTGTGCCGGACCCATCCCGAGCGCTTCGGACTCGGCGCGTGCGTCTCCACGCATGTGCCCTTCAGCGCCGCGGATCTTGCGCGTGCGAACGGCGGGGGCGCAGTCGGAACAGCCGGCGCTGGCGACGCGGATCGGACTCCGCTGATCCTCCGCGACATCGAGGCGGGGATGGCCTTTCCCAAGGGGCCGAGGTTGTGGTTCGACTACGGCACCGAGGGGCTCGACGCGGCGTATGGTCTGATCCAGGCCAAGGTCGACGCCTGGCTCGAGCAGCAGGGACTCGTCCGCGAGCGCGACTTCACGTCCCGCCGATTCGACGGCGCCGACCACAGCGAACGCGCCTGGCGCGCCCGCGTGGGGCAGGCGCTCGCCTTCCTGCTTGCGCCCGTGCGGTGAGGCGGGCGATGGCGTACACTCCGACCCCGCGCCGTGCGCGCGGTTTCCACTCATTTTGCGAGGTCTGAAGCGATGTCCGCCAACCCGACGATCATCTACACGCACACCGATGAAGCACCCATGCTGGCGACGTATTCGCTGCTGCCGCTCATCAGGATGTTCACGAACGCCGCGGGCATCGCCGTCGAGACCCGCGACATCTCGCTCTCTGGCCGCATCATCGCCGCGTTCCCCGAGCGGCTGAAGCCCGAGCAGCGGATCGGCGACCACCTCGCCGAGCTCGGCGCGCTCTGCCTCAAGCCCGAGGCGAACATCATCAAGCTGCCGAACATCTCCGCCTCGGTGCCGCAGATGAAGGCCGCGATCAAGGAGCTGCAGTC
>CAIOCH010000626.1 GCA_903856525.1 uncultured bacterium
CATCTCGTCGACCACGTCGAGCACGCCGTGCACGCGGTGGGCGGCCTCGCGGGCCGCGAGCTTCTTGGCGTACACGTTCACGGTGCCCACGAGGGTCACGATGCCGTCGCGCACCTGCACGCCAACATCGGTCTCGTCGATACGCGAATCCCACTTGAGCTCGTTGAGCACATCGGCCTTGATCTGCGAGTCACTCTTGATGATGGCGGTCGTCATGGAACACTCCGTCGTGATTGGTGCTGTCGCGGGCCGCTCGGCCCACCGTGCACAGAGCATTGCACCGCGCACGCCGATCTCCACGGGGATTCATCCGCATCACGCGATGTAGGCGGCGCGCTTGGCCGCGGGCGTGTGGCCCTCCGCGGCCACGGTCGCGCACTGTGCGGTGAAGACCGCGCACGGCGCCGCGTGCAGCACGCGCTCGGCGGTGCTGCCGAGGATCATGCGCTCGAATCCCGACATGCCGCGGCGGCCGAGCACGATGAGGTCGGCGCGCCAGGCCCGAGCCTCGGCGAGGATCGCGCGCGCCGCCCCGCCGCGCGCGACGACCACGCCCGTCTGGACCCCCGCGGCGCGGAAATCGCGTGCCACCTGCTCGGCCAGTTCGTGCGCGTTCGCGTCGAGGCGCGACCAGTCGACGCGCTCGACGAGCGGCATGTCCACCGACTCGATCATGCCGGGCGGCAGCGTGGCGTGCACGATGCGCACCTCGATGCGCACCATGGAGCGCAGGAACAGCCTGCGGAACTCGAGCACCGCCTCCGCCGCGTCGGCGGAGAAGTCGGTGGCCACGAGCACGCGCATCTGCCCCCTCGGCATGTCGGCGGCGTGCACCACCAGCGACGGCACGGGCACGGTGCGCAGCACACGGTCGGCGTTGGAGCCGAGGATCGTGCGCTTGATGGGCGAGAGTCCGCGGTTGCCGAGCAGCACGAGGTCGGCGCCGTGCTGCGCCACCGCCTCGCGCACCACATGCCATGGCCGGCCGATCCCGCAGTGCGCCACCACGGCGATGCCGCGCGCGACGAGCCCTGCCCCGAGCGTGCGCACGCGCTCCTCGGCCTGCGCCACCAGCGCCTCGGCGGCATCGTCCAGCCGGGCCAGCGGCGTCGGCTCGATGGCGTGGACGATCACCACCACCGCGCGGCGCCCCGAGGCCATCGCCTCGGCCCATTGCAACGCCTGCCGCGACGACTGCGAGAAGTCGACGGGAACCAGCAGCCGGATGTCCTCGGGCACGATCGCGCCCGGTGCGTTGGTCGATGAGATGAGCGTCGCGCCGTCCCCGTTCATGGAGTCCTCCTGCTGCTGTGGCAGCCGCGCACCGCCGCATCCCGCGCCGGGCGAGTGAAGTCTGCCCAGCAGGGTCGGTTGACGGCGCGCGGAAGTCGCCCTGATCGCGCGCAAACCGATTCCCGCATCCTTCCCTGCAGAACGACGCCCGCCGTCGGCCAACATCCTCGCTCGACAGACGGAGCGCGGATGTACGCGCCCGAGCACACCACCCACGAAGGGACACGATCCATGGACCGAAACAGCGCCACACTCTCCGACGAAACCTCCGACCTCTACCGCGAGATCGACCGGCTCAAGGCCGATCTCCGCCAGCTGCGGAGCGACGCGGGCGCCCTCGGCAGCGATGCCATGCGCACCGCACGCGCTGGGCTCAACGAGACCATCCGCACCGCCACCGCCCAGGGCAAGGCCGCCGTGGCCGGCGCGGAGAAGGGCATCACCGAGCACCCGTTCATCGCGGTGGGCGCGGCGTTCGCCGTCGGCATGCTGCTCGGCTACCGCGCCAACCGGAGGAGCTGACGCATGCAGGCGCTCGCCACGCTGTTCGTCTCCTGCATCGAGCTCGTCGAGAAGGAGGCACGGCTCCTCCGACGGGGAGTGGTCGAGGCTGCACACGCGGTGGCAGCCACGCTGTTCGCGGCCACCGCGGCCCTTCTCGGACTGGCGATGCTGCTCTATGGCGTGTACCTCGAAGGCGCCGCGCTCGGCCGGCCCAGCTTCGGGGCGTTCCTCGCGGGTGTCGTCGCCTTCCTCGTGGCCGCGGTGGCGCTGCGCGTCACCCGCGCGGACGCGCGGCGTCGGACGTCGGACGGCGAGCGGTAGTCCGCTCCTCCGCCAGTGCATCGGCCGCAGCCTCGGCTGCCACACGCAACGCGCTCCCGAGGTCGGGGGCGCTGTTGCGTTCGTTGAGCAGATCGGCGCGGGACAGCGCGTTGATGGTGGCGATCTCGCCCGCGTCGAGACCCGCGACCACGACCCTCCGCCCCAGCCGTCCCGCCGCGACCGACATGGCGGCCAGCGCACCGGCGGCGAGCGGTCCGAAGGCCCGCACCCGCCCGAGGTCGAGGATCACCACGCGCTTCTCCGCCGGAAGCGACTCGAGCCACGCGGCGAGATCAGGGAGATGCGCCTCGCGTCCGCCGCCGCGGGGGATCACGCGGAACACCACCACATCGCCGACGCCGCGGACGTCCGCGCTCGTCGGGCGGGTGTCGCCGAACACCTCGCTGCAGTCGGCCAGCCGGGCCTCCTCGATCTCGCAGATGGGCGTGCGGATGTCCTGCACGATGATCCACGCGAGCAGCGCCACGGGCGCGAGCATGCTCCACTGGGGGAACTCGCGGTACACCAGCGCGCCACCGGCGCCGCCGGCGATGAACGCCCCGAGGATGCCCGCCAGCAGCAGCAGCCTCTGGAAGCTCGGTCCCCGCGCATCCGGCCGGGAGTCGGCCTCGCGGCGGCCGAACATCCAGCGCACCACCGCCAGCTGCGCCGACTCGTGGCCGAGGTCGGTGACGATGCCCGTGAGGTGCGTGGTGCGCACCACGCCGCTGGAGATTCGGGTGATGGTGGCGTTCTGCACCCCCATGGCCACCGTCGCCACCACGGTCATCCACCACAGCCGCGCGCCGTGCTCGAGCTGCGCCGGGTCGTGTAGGCGCACCCCCAGTGCGAACACCGCCAGGAGCAGAAGCTCCAGCGCCGCGGGCAGCACGTAGATCGAGGACCAGCCGCGCTGCCGCGCCAGCTCGATGGCGAAGCCGCTGGCGAACGCGCCTCCAAAGAAGGCTGCGAAGAGCGCCGTCGTGAGCGCCGCGGGCCACCACGAGCCGTCGACCACCTCGCGGCCGAGCATGGTGCCGTGCCCCGTGAGGTGGCTGACCATGGTGCCGCAGGTGATGAGCGCGACGACGTTCACGTATCCCGCCACCCAGGCCAGCGAGATGGCGAGGCGGGCCTGCAGGATGAAGCTGTGGGCGCGGTTGACGAGCACGGGTTCGAGACGCGCCGCGTTCGACGCGGGGCGCTGCTGCACTCTTTCGGCTGAAGTACCTCCGCAGGCACGGGATTCGGCCGCGACGCGGGGGTTTCGACCGTGGTACAAGTCGCCCATGCCCACGGACGACCGCTCCGAGACGACACCGACGCCCGGGATGGGAGCACCAGGGCATGGAACGCGGGACACGGCGGCGTGCGGACCCGAAGGCGCCACCGGTGCCGACGCGCCTGCCGAAGACCCTGCCGAAGACTCTGCCGAAGACCCTGCCGACGACATCGAGGCCGCGGCCGACGCCGCCGACCGGGACTACGTGCTGGGCACCCACGACGCCGAGGTCGAGCGCCTGGGATTCCAGCATGCGATGTGGCGCCACGAGGTCCACCACGCGTGGGCCAGCGCCGGCATCGGCGAAGGGTCGCGCGTGGCCGACATCGGCGCGGGACCAGGCTTCGCGTCGCTCGATCTCGCCGCGATCGTCGGCCCCCGCGGTCGGGTGCTCGCGGTCGAGCGCAGCCCCCGCTTCCTTCGACTCCTCGCGGATGAAGCCACCCGTCGTGGCCATGCGCACATCATCGAGGCCATCGAGGCCGACCTCATGCTCGAACCGATCCCGGGTACCGGCCTCGACGCGGCCTGGTGCCGCTGGGTGGCCTGCTTCGTGACCGATCCCGCCCTGCTCGTGCGCCGCATGGCAGACTGCCTGCGCCCCGGCGGCACCGCCGTCTTCCACGAGTATGTCGAGTACGGGGCCTATCGCCTGCTGCCGCCGAACCCTGCGATCGACGACTTCGTGGACGCCGTGTACGAGAGCTGGCGCGGCCAGGGTGGCGAACCCGACATCGCCCGCGTCCTCCCGCGGATGCTCGTCGACGCCGGGTTCACCATCCGATCGGTCCGCCCCATCGCCCGCGCCGCGCGGCCAGGCGAGACGCTGTGGGACTGGCCCGCGGGCTTCGCGCGCACGAACACCCGGCGCCTCGTGGAACTGGGTGTGCGCGACGAGCGGTGGGCGCGCGCGGTGATCGACGCCATCGACTCCGCCGAACGCGACCACGCCACGGTGTTCATCACCCCCACGGTGCTCGAGATCATCGCCGTGAAGTGAGCGGCCGCTTCATCCAGCGCACTGCTTGCGCTACGCTGCCCGTTCGCACCCTTCACGGATTCCGACCCGTGCCAGCCACCGTACCCAGCATCGCGCCCGACGCGGCCGCGACCACCGTTCCCCTCCGCTCCGCCTGCACCGTGGGCGAGACGACGCATGGCGCCGCACTCTTCGCCGCGCGCGACATCGCCGCGGGCACCACCATCCTGCACATCGAGGGGCGGCTCCAGCAGCATCCGACGCGCTACTCGATCCAGCTCGGCGACGCCGAGCACATCGAGGCCGACGGCTCCCTGCCGGACGACGAGATGCGCGTCCGCCATCCGTGGCGGTTCCTCAACCACAGCTGCGATCCCAACGCATGCGTCGACGGGCGCACGCTCCTGGCGCTGCGACCGATCGCGTGCGGCGAGCAGATCACCTTCGACTACACCACCACCGAGGCGAGCATGGCGGAGCCCTTCGCGTGCCTCTGCGGTGCGAGCGGATGCGTGGGCAGCGTGCAGGGCTTCCTGCACCTGCATGAGGCGCAGCAGGCGGCGCGCCGCACGAGGCTGGCGCCGCACCTGCGCGCGCTGCTGCCGGTGCGATGAGCGGCGTGCGCGAGCCAACGACGATCCTCGAACTCTTCGACGGGGTGTGCGCCTCGCACGGGGCGCGGATCGCGCTGGAGATCCCGCGGATGGAAGGTGCGGTTCGCATCGCCTACCACGAGCTCGATGCGATGGCGGATCGGGTCGCGGGACTGGTGCTTGGCGCACTGGAACGCCGCTCCGGAGAACCGCACGGATCTGCCACTCGGGGATCACCCGCATCGGACGCAATCGTGGCCCTCGCGCTGCCGCGGACCGACCCCTGGCTCTATGCCTCGATGCTTGGGGCGATGCGCGCGGGCGCGGCCTACGTGGCCATCGATCCAGCCTTCCCTGCGCAGCAGGCCGCCGACATCCTGGCCGACGCGGGCGCGGTGGCGCTGGTCGCGGAGCGGACGCGCGCAGCGGAGATCGGCGCGCTGGCAACGGTCCCGGTGGTGATCGACCCGGTGGTGATCGACCCGGTGGTGATCGACCCGGTGGTGATCGACCCGAGCACCGACGACGCGGCGACTCGCGCAGACCGCCGCGCGCGGCCGACGATCGACCCGTCGTCCCTCGCCTACGTGATCTACACCTCGGGCACCACCGGCAGGCCCAAGGGCGTGGAGATCGAGCACCGGTCGATCCTCAACCTCGTGCGTGGAGATCTCGCCGAATTCGGCCTCGGCGTCGACGACCGCGTGGCCCAAGGGTCCTCGGCGAGCTACGACTCGAGCATCGAGGAGATGTGGCTCGCGTGGGCCGCGGGCGGCACCGTGGTGGTCATGGACGACGAAACCGCGCGTCTGGGGCCCGATCTGACGCCGTGGCTGCAGGAGCAGCGCATCACTGTGCTCTGCCCGCCGCCCACGCTGCTGCGCACGCTGGCGTGCGGGGATCCACAGCGCGCGCTCCCCCACGTTCGACTCCTGTACGTCGGCGGCGAGGCGCTACCCGAGGATCTCGCCGAGCTCTGGTCGCGCGGGCGTCGGCTCGAGAACGGCTACGGACCGACCGAGTGCTCGGTCACCTGCCTGCGCGCGACGGTGCGTGGCGGCGAGCCGGTCACGATCGGACGCGCGATCCCGGGTTCCACGGCGTTCGTGATCGATCCGGACGACCCGACGCTGCGGGAGATCGCCGACGAGGGGCGCGGCGAACTCGTCATCGGCGGGGCATCCCTCGCGCGCGGCTACCGCAGACAGCCCGAGACCACCGCGGCACGGTTCATCGCGCATCCCACGCTGGGGCGCGTCTATCGCACGGGCGACCTCGTGCACCGCGACGCGAACGGCGACTTCCACTACCACGGCCGCATCGACGCGCAGGTCAAGCTGCGCGGCTACCGCATCGAGCTCGGCGCCGTCGAGGCGCGGCTGGCGGCGCACCCTGAGGTGATCGAGGCCGCCTGCACCGTGGAGGGCGAGGGCGCGCGGCGCCGGCTCGTGGCGCATGTGGTGCGCGCGGCGGATGGCGGGAACCTCGACGCCCTGCGCGACTTCGTGGCCGAGGCGCTGCCGCCGTACATGGTGCCCGCAGTGATCGCGCCGATCGCCGCGATCCCCCGATCGATCGGCGGAAAGATCGACCGAAGGCGACTGCCGCCCCTCGGCGATGCGAGGACCTCGGGCGCACATGTCGCCGCGGAGACCGAGCTCGAGCGCCTGGTCGCCCGCGCCATCGCCGCAGCCATCGGTCGCGACGGCGACGACGTCTCCGTGGAGGCGGACTTCTTCGACGAGCTTGGACTCGACTCGCTCACCGTGGCCATTGCCATCTCTCGCCTGCGCGGCCAGCCCGCGACGCGGGCGGCAACGGTGCGTATCGCGTACCAGCACCGCACGGTGCGCGCAGTTGCCCGCGCGCTTGGCCATCCGCGACCGGGTGCAGCGGAGAGCGGCGGCGTCGAAGGCACCCCCCCGGGATGCGCGAGTGGGCCGGCGCGGGGATCCGGCGCTGACTCCGCGGATCCGTCCGCGCTCGAGTCCGCATCCGGATCCACGCATCTCCCCGCGCGCGGCACCTCGCGTCCGCTCACCGCCACGGCCGCACAGGCCACGTTCCTGCTCGTCATGCTGCTCGTGGGCGCGCAGGTGCTGTGGATCCCAAGCGCAGGCGAACTGCTCGTGGGGCTCTTCGAGCACCCACTGCTTCAGGCGTCCACCATCCTCGCGTTGGGAGCCGTGATCGTCGCCGCATACTCCGTGACAGCCCTTTCGCTCGCGCTCGCGGCCAAGTGGACGCTGGTCGGCCGCTACCGCCCCATGCGGGTGCGTGCGTGGAGCGGCTGGCATGTGCGGCACTGGATCGTTGTGCGACTCGCGGCACTGGCGCCATGGGAACTCCTCGAGCTCGTCGGCATCGCGCCCACGGTGCTGCGCCTGTTCGGCGCGCGCATCGGCTCCCGCGTGCACATCCACCGCGGCGTGCGGCTCGGGGACGGCGGCTGGGATCTGCTCGCCCTCGAGGACGACGCGACCGTGGGCCAGGATGCGTGCCTGCGCGTGGTCGAGCTCGAGGGCGGATGCCTCGTCCTCGGCACAGTGACGGTGCGCCGCGGCGCCACGCTGGGAACGCGCGCCGGTCTCTCGCCGGGTGCGGAACTTGGTGCGGGCAGCATCCTCACGCCGCTCTCCAATCTGCGCGCGGGAGAGGTGCACGCAGGCTCCATCCTCGACGGCGTGCCCGCGCAACCCGTGGGCGCAGCACCCGCGCCCCCAGCCAGCGCGGTTCCACCCACGGCGCCGGTGCGCGTGCTCACCGCGGCACTGCTCACCCTCTCCGCCTCGCTGGCCCTGCTCGCCCCATGGCTCCTGGCGTGGGGCCTTCTCGGGCTTGGGTTCGACGGCGAGGTGCACGGCGTGCTGTTCTCAACCGACTCGATGCTTCCCTCGTCGAGCGGACTCGCACGCGTGTCCGGAGCGGTCATGCTGGGCGGTGTGCTCACGGTGCTGCTGCTCGCGGTACTCGTGCGGCTCCTCGGCCCGGCACCGCTCGGTTCGTACTCCGTGCACTCGTCCGCGTCCATGCGCCTCACGATGCAGTCGGCCTTGGTGGAGGCCGCGGGCAAATGGCTCTCGGGCACGCTCATGTGGCCCATGTGGCTGCGCCTCGCGGGAGCGCACATCGGCCGCGGCTGCGAGATCTCCACCATCACCGATGTCGTTCCCTCGACCGTGCGCATCGGCGCGGGGACCTTCTTCGCGGACGGCATCTACCTCGGCGGACCGCGGCTGCACGCGGGCACCGCCACGATCGACACCGTCGAGCTAGGGGAGGGCTGCTTCGTTGGCAACCACGCGGTGCTACCCGCAGGCACGCGCCTCGCGCCGGGGACACTCCTCGGGGTGTCGACCTCGAGCGAGCACATTCCGTCCGAGTCCGGCGCGTCGTGGTTCGGGCATCCCGCCTTCCGGCTACCGCGGCGCGAGGTCGTGGAAATGCCGCGGGAGCTCACGCACGATCCCCCGCTCGTCCGCCGCGTGAACCGCTGGATGTGGGAACTCGCGCGCTTCGCGCTGCCGATCGGGCCCGTCGTGGTCGGACTCGCGTGGTTCCGCGCGATGGAACTGGCGCAGCCCGAGGTCTCTGCCGGGGTGTTCCGCCTCGTCGTACTCCCGCTGGGCGTGCTCGCCGCGCTGGCAGCGCTCTGTGGCGGCGTGCTGCTCCTGAAGTGGCTGCTCATCGGCCGCGTCCGCCCGGGCACGCACGCGCTGTGGAGCTGCTGGTGCAGTCGGTGGGACTTCCTCTACGTGGCGTGGGGCATGTGGGCCAGCAAGCCGCTGGTGTTTCTCGATGGCACGCTGCTGCTCGTGGGCTACCTGCGCGCCATGGGCTGCCGCATCGGACGGCGCGCGCTGCTCGGGAGCGGATTCTCACATGTCGTCGACCCCGACATGCTGCGCTTCGGCGACGACGTCACGGTCGACGCGCTCTTCCAGGCGCACACCTTCGAGGACCGCGTGCTCAAGGTCGACCATGTCGACCTGCGCGACGGCTGCACGGTCGGACCGAACACGGTGATCCTCTACGGCGCCGACATCGGCCGCGGCGCGCAGGTGCTGCCGCACTCGGTGGTGATGAAGCGCGAGGTGCTCACCGCGGGACAGCGCTTCGAAGGCGCGCCCACGCAACCCGCCGGTGCGTGATCGGATCCCCGCATCACCGCCAGGCTTCGAGCGGATTCCACCTGGGCGCGGCTGCGGAATCCTCGCGCGGATCGCGATGAACCGGGCATGAATCGGGTGCGCATCACGTAACCGATGCGCGGAGGCGATCGGGCCGCATCACCCGCGGCGCAACCGCAGGCTGTTCGCCACCACGCTCACGCTCGACAGCGCCATGGCCGCGCTGGCAGCGATCGGCGGGAGCATCCATCCCGTCCACGGCCAGAGCACGCCCGCGGCCAGCGGCAGCAGCACGAGGTTGTAGGCAAAGGCCCACGCGAGATTCTGCCGGATCACACGCATGGCGCGGCGCGCGAGCGCGATCGCGTCGGGTACGCGCGTGAGGTCCTGCGTGACGAGCAACAGATCGGCGCTCGACTTGGCGATGTCGGTGCCGGTCGACATGGCGATGCCGGGCCGCGCTGCGGCGAGCGCGGGGGCGTCGTTGATGCCGTCGCCCACGAAGGCTGTGCCGATGCCCGTGCGCGCGCGTTCGGCGAGGATCCGCGCCTTGTCGGCGGGAAGCAGTGCGCCGTGCGCGTGCGTCTCCGACACGCCGACAGCGCGGGCGAGTGCGGTGACGGAGGGTGAGGTGTCGCCGCTGGCGACGGAGGTCGCGATGCCCAGCCCGCGCAGCCGTGAGACGGCCTCGGCTGCTTCGGCGCGCGGCGTGTCGGCGAGCGTGATGATGCCGAGCAGCGTGGAGTCGCGTGTGACCGCGATGCGGGTGGCGGTGGACCCGCGATCGGCGGCGGGGATCGGCAGCGCGGTTCCCGCACACTCGGCGATGATCCAGTCGGGGCGGCCCGCGCGCACGCGTTTCCCGTCGATCACCGCCTCGACGCCGCAGCCCACGACGGCGCGGAATCCGGTGCAGGCGCGGACCGGCACCCCGCGCTCGGCCGCGGCGGCGACGACTGCGCGGGAGATCGGATGCTCGCTCGGCGACTCCACCGATGCGGCGCACGCGAGGAGTTCGTCGGCGCTCGTCGCGGGCACTGGATCCACCGAGACGACCCGCGGCGCACCGACCGTGAGCGTGCCCGTCTTGTCGAACATCACCTCGCGCACCATCGCCAGCAGTTCGAGCGACGCCGCGTTGCGCAGCAGCACGCCCATGCGCGCCAGTCGCCCCGACGCGACCACCACGGCGACGGGCGTGGCAAGTCCGAGCGCGCACGGACACGCCACGACGAGCACGCCGACGAGCGCCTGCAGCGCGAGGGCTCCGCGTTGCGCCTCCGGACCGAGCAGCCACCATGCGCACGACGCAGTCACGGCGATGGCGATGACCACCGGCACGAACACCGCCGCAATGCGGTCGGCGAGTCGCGCGATGCCCGCCTTCGATGCCTGCGCGGCGTCGACCATGTCGATGATGGCGGCAAGCACCGTGCCGCGCGCATCGCAGGTGGACTCGATCTCGAGGGCGCCCGTGGTGTTCAGCGTTCCCGCAGTCACGCGGTCGCCGGCCGTGCGCGCCCGCGGGAGCGGCTCGCCGGTGAGCATGGACTCGTCGACCTCGCTCGCGCCGGCGCGCACGATGCCGTCGACGGGCACGCGCTCGCCCGGGCGGACACGCACGCGCATGCCCGCTGCGACGTCGGCTGCGTCGATCTCGCGTTCGCCGTCGACGTCGACGATGCGCACCCGCGGCACGGCCAGCGCGGAGAGTTCGCGAAGCGCATCGCCCGCGCGGGCGGTGGCTCGCGCCTCGAGCAGGCGGCCGAGCAGCACGAACACCAGGATCACCGCGGCGGCCTCGAAGTGGAGGCCATGCATCATCGGATCGCCGGACATCGGGGCAGCGGATGCCAGCACCGGAACGCCCGCGGCGACGGAGCCCTGCGAGGCTTCATGCGCCGCATGTCCGGCAAGGAGCGCCCAGCAGCTCGCGAGGTACGCGGTGGAGGTGCCGAGCGAGACCAGCGTGTTCATGTCGGCCGCGCCGTGCCGCGCCCGCGCGATGGCCGCGCGGTGGATGGGCCAGCCGACCCATGCGAACACGGGCGTGGCGAGGGCGAATTGGATCCACGCACCGCGGCTCCCCGCGACCCACTCCCATGCGCCGTGCGACATGGCGATGGCCACGAGCGGGAGCGACAGCACGCCGCCGACGATCACCCGTCGGTGAAGCGCGCGGGCGTCCCTCGTCGCACGCTCCGCGCGCGCGGTGGGGTCAGCGGACAGGTCGATGCTAAAACCTGCGCGAGTGACGGCGCGGGCGAGGGTGTCCGCGATTCCCACCCTGTCATCGCATTCGATGCGCAGCCGCCGCGTGGCGAACGACACGCTCGCGGACTGCACGCCCGCGACAGCGCTCGCCGCGCGCTCGACCTTGCCCGCGCATGCGGCGCAGTGCATGCCATCCACGGGGTAGACGCGCACGACGGAGCCGTGGGACCCGGTCGGGCCAGGAACCTGCGGCGCTCCCGTGGATTCAGGCGCCGATGGGGCCGACATGCTGCTCCAACCGCTGCTTGACGGCGGCGCGCGGCGAGTAGCCGGTCCAGGAATCCACGACCTCTCCGTCCTTCACCAGGAACAGCGCGGGAATACCGCGCACCTGGAACGCGGCCGCGATGTCGGGCTCCGCATCGACGTCACAGAAGGCCACGCGCACCTTGCCCTCGAGTTCAGGCGCAAGGGCGGCGAGCTCCGGCTTGAGCATGCGGCACGGCGGGCACCACGCCGCCCAGAAGTCGATCAGCACGGGCACGCCCGATTGGACAACCTCCTTGTCGAAGTTCTGGGCGGTGGCGTGGAAGGTGTTGGGGGCGTCGGCCATGGTGGGTTCTCCAGATACCCGCGAAACCCGCGGGAGAGGGTCCAAGGACGATAGTGTCGCAGATGGATCAGCCTTCGGAGTCGTCGAGGGCAACCGTCCAATAAGTCACCCGCCCGTCTGCCGCAGCGTCCCTCGGCTTGCAACTTCCCGTCGTCCCTGTACACTCTTTGACCCCCGCCACCGAGCGGGCGAAAGGTTGCGCGATGAAGAAGGACACCCACCCGAAGTACTACCCCGAGTGCAAGATCACCTTCCGCGGCGAGGTCGTCATGACCGTCGGCGCCACGGTGCCTGAGATGAACGTCGAAATCTGGTCGGGTTCGCACCCGTTCTTCACGGGTCAGAAGACCTTCGTCGACACCCTCGGCCGCGTCGAGCGCTTCCAGAAGAAGTTCGCCGGCAACTACTTCGAGAAGGGCAAGAAGAAGTAAGCCGTCCTCGAGGCAGTCCTCGAGGCCGATCCCGAATCCGATCACGCAGCCGTCGCATCGACGGCTGCTGTTCTTTTTGCGCATTGCGCCTCGCCGCACGGCTCCCAACCAACGGAGGCGGGGATACTCGCCTCCCACGGAGCAACCCATGCCGACCATCCTCACCGCCATCCTCAGCGTCGTCTTCTTCCCCATCACCCTGCTCGGCTCGTGGCTGGTCGTGCACCCCCAGGAGGAGGTCGTACTGCTCCGCTGGGGCAGGTTCGCCGGGCTCATGCGCGAGCCGGGCCTCTCATGGGTCAACATGTGGGGCCGCAAGGCCATCCGTATCTCCACCAAGCAGCAGGCCATCGAGGTGCACCGCACGCTGGTGGCCGACGGCAACGGCAACCCCATCCTCGCCGCAGCCGTGGTGACCTTCCGGTTCGTCGACACGCGGCGGGCGGCGCTCGAGGTCGAGGACGCGCCCGGGTTCGTGCGTACGCAGGCGATGGCGGTGCTCAAGCAGGTGGCGTCGCGCTACCCGTACGAGTCGGCCACGCATGAGACGAGCCTCAAGAGCGAAACCGCGGGCATCGCGCGCGAGATGCGGGAGCTCCTGCAATCGAAGGTGGCCGCTGCGGGCGCCGAGGTCGCGTCGTTCGAGCTCAGCGACCTGAGCTACGCGCCCGAGATCGCCCGCGCCATGCTCGTCCGCCAGCAGGCGCAGGCGCTCGTCGACGCCCGCAAGGTCATCGTCGACGGCGCGGTGGAGATCGTGGACCACGCGATCGCGCTCCTCGGCGAGAAGGGCCACCGCCTGCAGCCGAGCGAGCAGGCGCGGCTGGTCTCCAATCTCCTCGTCGTCATCTGCGGCGAATCGCACGTGCAGCCCACCGTCTCCATGCAGTCGGGCGAGCACCGCGACCAGTCCACCGACGATCGCATGCGCGAACTCCTCGAGACCATCGCCAAGAACACCGGTACGAAGTCCTGAGCGGTGCACGGCACGTGCCATGCAGTGCCTGGCACGCAACGGCACGTGCCGTCGAGGTGCGGCCTGAGCCCGACCGACCTCGCCTGTCGGCTGGAGGCCGACCAGATCCCTGTGCCCGGCACGTGCCACGCAGTGCCAGGCACTGGACGGCACGTGCCGTGCACAGGCCGTACCATTCTGCGCCGTGTCATGGAAGCCTGACAGTCCGAACGCCGCAGGCGGCATGGTCGAGGACCTGCTGCCGGAGAACCTCCGTCGGATCCTCGCTGCCCAACAGGCCGAGGATGACGGCATTGCCGCGCAGCTCGAGGACATGGCGGTCGCAGCCGATCACCGCAAGTCGATGGAGCTCTCCCGCCGCCGCGCGCTCCTAGCACGCACACTGGAGCCGCTGTCGGAACTGCAGCGATGCGCCCACGAACTGACGGGACTCGCGGAACTCATCGCCTCGGGCGACCCTGAGCTCGTCGCGATGGCCAAGGCCGAGCGCCCCACGCTCGATGCACGCGCGCGCGAGCTCGCGGAGGCGATCGTGCGCGCGCTCGTCACCGGCGAGGAGGCCGCGATCTCCAGCTTCATGCTCGAGGTCCGCATGGGCGTCGGCGGCGACGAGGCCGCGCTCTGGGCCGGCGAGGTCTTCGAGATGTACCGCGCGCTCGCCGCCCGCCGCGGCTGGCGTTTCGAACTCGTCGAGACCAAGCCGGGCGACGCAGGTGGACTCACGCACGCCATCGCCTCCGTCGAGGGCACAGGCGCGTTTGCCGCCCTGCAGTTCGAGGGCGGCACCCACCAGGTCAAGCGCGTGCCCGCCACCGAGGCGCAGGGGCGCATCCACACCTCGACCGCGACCGTCGCCATCATGCCGGAGCCCGAGGAGGTTGACGCCGCGCTCGATCCCGCCGAGGTCAAGGAGATGGTCACCACCGCACAGGGCCCCGGCGGCCAGAATGTGAACAAGGTCGCGACCGCCGTGCACCTCATCCACCTGCCCACCGGGCTCGAGGTCCGCATGCAGGAGACGCGATCGCAGGGACAGAACCGCGAGAAGGCGTGGCGCCTGCTGCGCGCGCGCGTGTACGAGCTGCGCAAGCGCGAGGCCGACCTCAAGCGCAGCGCCGAGCGCCGATCGATGATCGGCTCCGGCGACCGCGCGGAGAAGATCCGCACCTACCGCTTCAAGGAGGGCATCTGCGTCGACCACCGCGTGGAGCAGTCGTTCTCGCTGCAGAAACTGCTCGCCGGCGACCTGGATGCACTGCTCGACGCGCTCGCGGCGAAGGACGTCGCCGAACGCCTCGCCGGCATGTGACGCGCAGCTACAGGCCTGCGGATTCCGCCGTCGGCTCCTTGCCGCCACGATCCGGCAGCAACCCGTCCATCCACTTCACCTCCGGCGTCTCAGCGCCAAAGCGCTTGATCCACCGTTCGCGGAGTTCCGTAATCTCCGTGGACGGAACCGGCTCGGCGCCGTGCTGGATCCGCAGTGAAAGCAGCGCGTGCCGCAGCCAGAGCGTGTCCGAGTCCTCCGCACCGTAGATCCGCGTCGCGCGCGCCACGGCATCCGCGAGCAGCGGTTCGACCTCGGTAAAGCGCCCCTGCCGCGCGACCGCGAGCGAAAGCACGGACACCGTCCTCAGCGCACCCGGTCCGTCCGCACCGTTCAGCGCCGTGTAGCGCTCAAGGGCGTGCCGGGCGATGCGCTCACCCTCGGCGGCGCGGCCGGTCTCGGCGAGCGCGCGCGCGTAGTCGCGTCGAAGGCCGAGGTACTTCGGCTCTTCGGCGCCGAACATCCGCTCCGCCGTGGAGACGCCGCCCTCGAGCAGCACCGCGGAAGCCGCGTAATCGCCGCGACCGTTGAGGATCCGCGCGTACTCGACGGTGTTCTCCAGCACCTCGGCCGAGTCATCGCCGCAGGATTCGCGCAGGATGCCGTCCGCCTCGACGAATGCCGCCTCCGCTTGGTCGCGATGACCCGTGAGGAACAGCGTGACGCCGCGGACCGTGAGATCCCGCCCCACCTCGCGGTGGCGCGCGCCGAGCGCGGCGCGGTGCAGTTCGATGGCGCGATCGGCATGGTGCAGCGACTGCGGGAAGTCGGCCACCAGCTGGTACCGGCGTGCCAGGGCATGGTGGATCGCCGCCGCCGCGCGCGGCAGATCCTCGAATCGCGTCTCGACGCTCGCGGTCGCCGGTCCGAGGAAGGTCTTGGTGACGACCTCGTTCCCCACCGCGCTCCTGTCGACGGCACGCATCATCCTGTTGAACACCAGCCGCTGCGCCTTGAGCTCCGCCTCGTCGGTGAACGCGCCCTTGAGGTAGGCCTCGCCGCGCTTGTACAGGTCGCCGATCGCCCACGCGCCCACGAAGGCCGGGTCGATGTCGTCGAGCAGCTCGGCCTGGAACTCCG
>CAIOCH010000627.1 GCA_903856525.1 uncultured bacterium
GGTGCCACCCGAGGACGTCCTCTCGGTGAACGATCCGGTGCAGCTCGCCGAGGTCGACTCGATCCTCCGCAAGCGGCACGGCGTGCCTGCGGGAGCCGGACGATGAGCTCGAACGACCGCAACCACCTCAAGATCTTCTCGGGCACCAGCACCCGCGAGCTCACGCAGGGGATCTGCGCCCACCTCGACCTCCCGATGGGGCTCGGGACCACCACGCGCTTCCCCGACGGCGAGACCATGGTCAAGGTCGACGAGGACGTGCGCGGCCGCGACGTCTACGTCGTGCTCTCCACCTGCGAGCCCGTCAACGACAACCTGATGGAGCTCCTGGTCTTCATCGACTGCCTCAAGCGCGCGAGCGCCAAGCGCATCACCGCGGTCATCCCCTACTTCGGCTACGCCCGCCAGGACCGCAAGGACGAGGGCCGCGTGCCGATCACCGCCAAGCTGGTCGCGAACCTGATCGTCGCCGCCGGCGTCGACCGCGTCCTCTGCATGGACCTCCACGCCGCGCAGATCCAGGGCTTCTTCGACATCCCCGTCGACCATGTGAGCGCCTCCCCGGTGCTCGCCGACCACTTCCTGAGGATCCGCCCGCAGCTCGGCGAGATCGTGGTGGTGTCGCCCGATGTCGGCAACGTGAAGGTCGCCAACATGTTCGCGAACGTCCTGCAGTGCGACCTCGCGATCATCGACAAGCGCCGCCAGTCCGGCTCCAAGGTCGTCGTCAAGAACCTCCTCGGCGACGTCGAGGGCCGCACGGTGCTCATGTTCGACGACATGATCTCCACCGCAGGCACCGTGTGCGAGGCGGCCAAGCTCGTCGTCGAGCGCGGGGCGAAGGATGTCATCGCCGCGTGCACGCACCCCGTGCTCGTCGGCCTCGCCATGCAGCGACTGCTCGAGAGCCCGATCTCCCGTGTCGTCGTGGCCGACACCATCCCCTGCGGGGCCCGCACCAAGCAGCTCGAGCCCAAGCTCGAGGTCCTCACCGTCGCCCCGCTCCTCGGCGAGGCCATCCACCGCATCCACCACGACCAGTCCATCTCCGCGCTGTTCCGGCATGCCGGCGGCGCCAAGCGCTAGCAGCGGTCCGGCGCAGGCCGCCGGCCCGAGGCAGCGCGATTCACCAGTCCGTTTCACACCTTTTTCAGTTCGGAGTACATGCAATGGCAAAGGAAGTCCCCACCATCCAGGCTGCGACGCGAGACCGCATCGGCAGCCGCTACTCGAAGCGCCTGCGCGCGGCCGGCCGTCTGCCCGCCGTGATCTACGGCTCGGGCAGCGAACCGCTCTCGATCCACGTGGACGAGAAGATCACCATCGGAGCCCTCAAGCGCGGCCTCCACGTCATCAACCTCGAGATCGAGGGCAAGGGCGCCGAGACCTGCCTGGTCAAGGACCTGCAGTTCGGCTTCATGGGTGACGACGTCATCCACATGGACCTCGCCCGCGTGAACCTCGACCAGGTGGTGGAAGTCTCGGTCAGCCTCGAGTTCTACGGCGCGCCCGAGGCCGCCAAGAAGTCGGGCACCGTGGTCGTCCACGAGCTCGCCGACATCAAGATCAGCTGCAAGGTGCGCGACATCCCCGAGCACATCCGCGTCGACATGACGGTGATGACGGGCGAGACCTTCACCTGCAGCGACCTCAAGATGCCCGCGGGCGTCGTGCTCGCCACCGATCCGCACGCCGTGATCGTTCGTGTCCAGACGGTCAAGGAAGAGGCTGCCGCCGAGGCCGCCACTCCCGCCGCCGCTGCGCCCGCAGCCGCTGCCGCGCCGGCAGCCGCCGCTCCCGCCGCGGACAAGAAGGACCAGAAGAAGTAATCCCCGCGACCGCCCGCGAGTACCACTGCCCGCACGCACCGCAGGAACCACCCGTAGAGACCACCATGAAGCTCGTCGTCGGACTCGGCAACCCAGGCATCGAA